>DASUBK010000211.1:0-6788 GCA_035763305.1 Terriglobales bacterium
ATCAGCTGGGTTTCGATTCCCTGGCTGCGCAGCGCCTCGTACATCTGCTGGCTGCCCTGCACCGGCACGTTGAAATCGCGTTCGCCGCCGAGAAACAGCGTCGGCGTCTTGATGCGGTCGGCGTGCAGGAAGGGATAGGAAATCTTCTGGTACGTTTCCCACGCCTTGGGCTCCCACGGCGGCCCGATCTCGTAGTCGTACTGGATGATGTACTGGTCGGTGCCGTAGAAGGCGACGGTGAATGCTGTGCCCGCGCCGCTGGTCGCCGCCTTGAAGCGCGGATCGCTGGCGATCATGTAATCGGTCAGGATTCCGCCGTAGCTCCATCCGCCCACGCCCAGCCGCTGCGGATCCGCGATGCCCATCTGGATCACGTGGTCCACTCCCGCGCGCAAGTCCTCGACCTCGTAATGGCCCCAGTCGGCGAAGATGGCGCGCGAGTACGCCTTGCCGCGCCCCGCGCTGCCGCGGTAATTCACCGCCAGCACCGCGTAGCCGTTGGCCGCGAACCACTGCCGCTCCAGGCTCCAGGAGTGCTGGTCCTGGCCGTTGGGACCGCCGTGGATGCGCAGCAGCAGCGGCACGCGCGTGCCGGCAACGTAGCCCACCGGCTTGGTCAGCAGCCCGTGGACCTCGGTGCCGTCCTGGCTCTTGAAGCTGACCTCGTCCGTCGCCGCGACCTGCAACTCGGCCAGCAGCGCGTCGTTCTGATGACTGATCTGGCGCCGCAACTCGCCCTCGATTGCGTACACCTCGTTCGGCTTGTCGTCGTCGCCGGAGATTGCCACCTCGTGCTCGTCGGCCGCGGTCCAACTGGAAATCGCCACCGGCGGCTTCATCAGCTTCTCCACCGCGCCGCCGCTGACCTTCACCCGCGCCGGATACACCGAGCGATCGTCGATCACCAGGAACTGCAGCCACTGCCCATCCTGGCTGAAGCGCACCGAGGTCACGCTGCGATCCAGCGCCTCCGTGCCCGCCACGCGCTTGGGCGCGGCGCTGCCGTCCGACGGCACCAGCGCCAGGTGTTCCATGTTGTAGGCGTCGTACTTCTTCTCGTCGCTCTCCAGGAACGCGATCCATTTGCCGTCGGGGCTCCACTCCGGGCGCGCGCTGCCGCCGCGGCTGGTGTTGGGCGTCAGTTGCGTCTCCGGCGAGTTCGGCGTCGCGCCGGTGACGAACACCTGGTAATCCGCCTCGCGGTCGGGGTCCTTGGCGTGGTTGTCGAGATAGGCGATCTGCTTGCCGTCCGGCGACCACTTGGGCGCGCTCTCGTCGGAGGTGCCCTTGGTCAGCCGCTCCAGCTTCTTGCTGGCCATGTCGAACAGGTAGAGGAACCGATGGCGCCCGGAGAGCAGGTAGCCCTGCACATCCTGCTTGTACTTGTAGCGGTCGATGACGATGGGCTTGGGCGCCTTCGGCTTCGGCGGCGTCGCGCCATCCGCCGGCGGCTCGGGCTCGTCGGGATCGCCGTCGCCGATCACCAGCACCATGCGCTTGGAATCGGGCGACCACTCGAACGACTGCAGCTTCTTCTGCTTGATGTCGGTCAACTGGTACGCCTCGCCGCCGCTGCGATCCATGAGCCACACCTGGTTGCCCTTCGCCGGTCCGGGCCGCGACGAGGTAAACGCCAGGTACTTGCCGTCGGGGCTCCAGCGCGGCGACGACTCGCTGTCCTGGCTGAAGGTGAGCTGCCGCTCGGTTTTGCCGTCGTAGCTGGCCAGCCAGATGTGGGTGTGCGACTTGTCTTCCTTGGCGTCGGTGCTGCTGACGGTGTAGGCCACCCACTGCCCGTCGGGCGAGATCTGCGGGTCGCGCACCTCCTGGAAGCGAGCCAGGTCGTCGAGCTTCAGCGGATGGCGCGCCGGTGCGCTTTGCGCCGCGGCGGAAAGGCCGAGCAGAAGGATTGCGAGCAGGGAGAGGCCGCGCACGTGACCCATAAATGTCCTCGAAACGTGGAATGAAGGGCGCCCAGATTGTACTGAAGCGTACGCCGTCGCTGCCAGCGCTGCCTTATTTGTACTTTGATCCCCACGCGCTGTGCCGTCGACCTCAGTCTTAAGCCTCAGTCTCAGCCGGCATCAAACCACAGAGGACACAGAGGAACACAGAGGAATAGGAGCCTTTTCTTTCCTCTGTGTCCTCTGTGGTTTAAGCCCGCTCCGGTTACCCACTTTGGTGGCGTTGATTGAGAAAAACGTACTTCCAAGGTTACGCTCGTACCCTGAAAAGTCGCGCGCATCCGCGGCTATAATCAAGCGCGTATGCCGGCGCCCACCACGGAAAAGGCCGATGTCACCGCAAAGCGCTCCGGGTACCGCGTGCACTGCGTTTTCCCTTGCCGCGTCAGCGGCCAGACCGAGTCCGGCGAGGTATTCTCCGTCCCGGCGCATACCGAGGTCATTACCCGCGACGGCGGCCTGATCGTCTGCCCGCTCTCGCTGCCTCAGGGCAGCCTCATCACCTTGCACAATGGCGAGCGCCAGGCGAAAGCGCGCGTGGTCGGCGTGGTGCGCACCGCGGCCGAAGGCTCCGCCTATGGGGTCCACTTCGTCGATACGCCGGCCTCGTCCTTCTGGGACATTCACATCTCCAACGCCGCGGCCGAGCCCGCCGTCGGCCGCAGCGTGCTGGAATGCTCGGGTTGCCGCAACTCGCGCGTGGTCGAGCTCGGCGAGATCGACATCATGGTCATGGAGCGCATCTCCGTGATCGGGCTCTTCTGCGAAGTTTGCCGGGCCGAGACGCTGTGGGAACCTCCCAAGAAGCTGGCCGACGAGCTGCTGGTCACCGGCAGCGCGGCCTACACCATGCCGACGCGGGCGCAGATGCTGCGCGAGCGCACGCACGAAGACCGCAAGCACCGGCGCATTGTCCTGCGGCGCGCCAAGGCCTGCATCAAGGTAGTGGGCAAGGCCGATGACGAGGTCGACGTCGTCGATTTCTCCCGCGGCGGCCTGCGCTTCATGAGCACCGTGGATTACCAGCCGGGAATGCGGGTGGACGTGGCCGTGCCTTATACCCAGGGCGGCGCCAACATCTTCGTGCCCGCCACCATCATCCGCGTCATCCTGCGCGCCCGGGCGGGCGTCGCCGGCGACTACGCCTGCCGCTACGAAACCGCGTCCTGACCTGGATCGACAGTCGGCGGGACGAACCGCAGGCCAGAAACCAGCCACCCTCTCCTGCCTGACCCGGTTTGACACCCGTTCCAGCCGCCTCTTACAATGAACCCAGGCCGGTGTGGTTTGCCGGCCCTTTTCTTGCATCTGTCGGCGTCGCAAGATGTTACGGTTTCGCCCGGAACCGCACGCCGGCCGCTCGTGGCGGTGTAGCTCAGGTGGCTAGAGCGAGGGTCTCATAATCCCTAGGTCGCTGGTTCGAGTCCAGCCGCCGCCACCAGTCTCTTCAATGCCGACTGCCGAATGCCGAGTGCCGAATCGCTCCTGGCCAATGGTCATTCGGCAATCGGCATTCGCCACTCGGCACTAAATTCCCCGCGTCTCCCGCTGCTCACCTGGCATCCAACCGTTTTATAATGTGAGCACTTCCCCCGCGAAGCAGCTTCACACGAGAGTAGAATCGGTTTCAGCAATGTCGAAGAAAATCAAAGCAGTTGTCCTGAGCGTTTCCGTCCTGTTGGTCCTCTTTGCCGTGATCGGCGGCCTGAATGTGCGCGCCGCCTCCAACGACGGCGCCTATCGCCAGCTCGGCGTCTACAGCGAGGTGCTCTCCCGCATCCGCAGCGAGTACGTCGAGGAGCCCAACATCCCGCAGGTCACCGACGGCGCTCTGCACGGCCTGCTGGAGTCGCTCGATCCCAACTCCAGCTACCTGACTCCGGACGAGTACAAGCAGTACAAGGACCACAAGACCAGCGCCAAGGGCAACATCGGTGTGGCCATGTCGAAGCGCTTCGGCTATGCCGCGGTGATCTCCGTTCTGCCCGGCAGCCCCGCCGACAAGGCCGGCGTCGAGGGCACCGACATCGTGGAAGCTATCAACGGCAAGACCACCCGCGACATGTCGCTGGCGGAGATTGACGACCTGCTGGCCGGCGATCCCGGCAGCAAGATCGAACTGTCGCTGGTGCGCGCTCGCCGCGCCGAACCGCTCAAGCTGACCGTGATCCGCGGGATGGTGACCGTGCCGCCCGTCTCCGACAAGCTCATGGACGACGGCATCGGCTATATCAAGGTCGACCAGTTCAACAAGGGCAAGGCCCAGGAAATCGCCGCCAAGATCAAGGACCTTACCGGCAAGGGCGCCAAGCGCTTCATCCTCGACCTGCGCGACTGCGCTGACGGCGACGAAGATGAGGGCATCGCCACCGCCAACCTCTTCCTCGACCACGGGACCATCACGTACCTGCAGGGCCAGCGCTACCCGCGCCAGACCTTTACCGCCGATTCCAGCAAGAGCGTCACCAACCTGCCGCTGGTGGTTATCGTGAACCGCGACACCGCCGGCGCCGCGGAAATCGTGGCTGCCGCCATCCTGCAGAACAACCGCGGCGACGTGCTCGGCGACAAGACCTTCGGCGTCGGCTCGGTGCAGAAAGTCATCGAGATTCCCGACGGCTCGGCGCTCATCCTCTCGGTGGCCAAGTACTACAGCCCCAATGGAGACGCCATCCAGGACAAGCAGGTCACGCCCAACATCCTGGTCGCCGACAACACCGATGACTCCGCGGTGCCGGACGAGGACGACAACGCTGCCCCGCCCACCGACGAGGAACTGAAAAAACAGCAGCGCCCGTTGCAGGACGACGATCAACTGCAGCGCGCCATCCAGGTGCTGAAGAATCGCAAGGCGTAGGTGGTTGCTGGTTCTTAGTTGTTCGTTCTTGACGGCCGCGGAAATCCTCCGCGGCCGTGTTCATTCACCCTGCACTCAACACTTGTCATCCTGGGCGAGGGCGAATGCCCGAGTCGAAGGACCCCGCTACATCGTGCGCGACCACTCATAGGACGCTTCCTCATCAGCATCTATCCCTGGCTGAAACTCAAAACTTGTCATCTTGTCTATGATGACGAGCGAGGGCGAATGCCAGCAACTCTCCCGAAGTGAAACTGAAGACCTGTCATCCTGAGCGAGGGCGCACGCCCGAGTCGAAGGACCCCGCGAATGTTGGCGTTACGATGCCGCCTGAGGCTCTCCAATATGGATTATCGCTTCTGGGTTTACATCGTGAGCAGCAACAGCGGCACGCTCTACATCGGCATGACCAACGACATCGGCCGGCGAATCAAAGAGCACAAAAGCGGCGAGTTCGAAGGGTTCGCCGGCAAGTACGGTTGCAACCGGCTGGTGTATTGGGAAAGCTTCGACAACGTGCTGAAGGCGATTTCGCGCGAGAAGCAGTTGAAAGGCTGGCGGCGGGAGAAGAAGATCTGGCTGATCGAAAGGATGAACCCGCGATGGCAGGACCTGGCGGCTAGTTGGGGATACGAAATGGCGTTCGCCAATGAGTCGCTGGCCGAGAAGGCTGGATGACCCTGGTCGCGCGCGATGCAGCGGGGTCCTTCGACTCGGGCATTCGCCCTCGTTCAGGATGACAGGTCTTGAGTTTCAGTTCGGGAGAGATGCTGGTGAGGAAGCGTCCAATGACAGGGTCGCGCGCGATGCAGCGGGGTCCTTCGACTTCGGGCATTCGCCCTCGCTCAGGATGACAGGTTCATCCCCGCATTCTCAGAGCGATCGCCTTTACAACTTGTAAACTGTCGCGCTATTCTCCGCCCATGCCCATCCCCGCCATGCCTCCCCGCACCTGGAAGATGACCTTGCTCACGATTCGCCTGTCGCTCCGCCTCTCGCTCCGCCAGGCGGCCCGCGTCGCCGACATGAGCCACATGCAGGTCCACCTCCTGGAAAAGGGCGAAGGCACTCCCGCCGCCCGCAAGCAGCTCCTCGACGCCTACCGCCGCCTCAGCCTGCATTACGAGCGCACCTATGAGAAGCTGGCCGGCACCTGTGCCGAACTTGCTAACGAGCACCGAACTCCTAAGCCCTAACCCCTAGCCCCTGCCCCCGGTTTTCCTGCTATGCTGGCAGCAGCACTGCACCCGTCATGAAGTCCCTGTATGAAGAGCTTCCTCCGGTTGAAGTCGCCGGGCGGAAGCTGGCCGGCCGCGTCCTCTTCGTCCTCATGATCATCGCCTCCGCGGTGGTGGGCGCCTTTGCCGGCATCCTGTTCGTCTATTCCACCGACCTGCCGCAGGTGGGCGAACTCGAGCATTACCGTCCCAGCTCCGTCACCGAGCTCTACGACGACCAGGGCCACGTCATCGGCTCCTTCGCCCTGCAGCGCCGCGTAGTGGTCACCTACGACGACTTCCCCAAGGTCCTGCGCGACGCCATCATCTCCACCGAGGACAAGGAATTCGAGAAGCACTCCGGCGTGAACTGGTGGCGCGGCCTGGGCGCCGCTTATCGCGATCTGGTCTCCGGCAGCCGCGCCCAAGGCGCCTCGACCTTGACCATGCAGCTCTCGCGCAACCTCTTCCTTTCGCCGGACCGCAAGTTCCACCGCAAGATCCAGGAAATCATGCTGGCCATCCAGATCGAGCGCCGCTTCACCAAGGCGCAGATCTTCACTCTCTACTGCAACCAGATTTACCTCGGCCACGGTGTCTACGGATTCGAAGCCGGAAGCGAGTTTTACTTCAATAAGAAGGCCAAGGACCTCACCCTCGACGAGGCAGCTATCCTCGCCGCGTTGCCCAAGGCCCCCAACTATTATTCGCCCATCAACTTCCCCGAGCGCGCCCTGCGCCGCCGCAACC
>DASUBK010000212.1:0-5396 GCA_035763305.1 Terriglobales bacterium
ATCACCCAATCGCCAATTCACCCAATCGAGATTCCCCCGATGGCAAAAAAGCTCTCTCACTACGATTCCTCGGGCCAGGCGAAGATGGTGGACGTCTCCGCCAAGCCAGCCACCCGCCGCGAGGCCCAGGCCAGCGCCTTCGTCGAGCTTTCTCCCGCCGTCTTGCGCGCCCTGCCGCAAAATCCCAAGGGCGACCCCCTGGAGACCGCTCGTCTGGCCGGCATCATGGCCGCCAAGCGTACCTCCGAATTGATTCCCCTCTGCCATCCTCTCCCTCTTAGTCACGTTGATGTGACCGCCAGAGTGTGCAAGAATGGCGTCGCCATTGCCTCTACAGTAACCACCACCGCGGGCACCGGCGTGGAGATGGAAGCGCTCGTGGCCGCCAGCGTGGCCGCCCTGACCGTTTACGATATGTGCAAGGCCATGGACAAGGGCATCACCATCCGCGAGGTGGTTCTGGAACGTAAGTCCGGCGGCAAAAGCGGCGACTATCGCCGCAAAAAGTAGTTTCTAGTTGCTGGTTTCTAGTTTCTGGTCCTGCCTCGGATCTTCTAGAAACTGGAAACTGGAAACCAGAAACTGTTTTCCGATGCCAGCCAACGTCAAACTCCTGCTCGTCGACGACAATCCGATGGTGCTCGGAATGCTCCGCGGCGGGCTGGCGCAGATCGCCCAGGTCACCACCGCCGCCGATGCCGCCGATGCCCTGCTGCAGGCCATCGAGGCGCCCCCCGACCTGCTCGTCGCCGACTACGACATGGACGGCATGAACGGCCGCCAGCTCCTCGAGAAGCTGCGCTCCCGCCCCAACACCTCCCGCGTTCCCGTCATCCTGATGGCCACCAAGGCCGACATGGCGGAGAAGCTCAAGCCCGTCCAGGACATGGTCGAAGACTTCGTCGAAAAGCCCTTCTTTCTCAAGGAAGCCGTGGCTCGCGTCAAGCGCGTGGTCGACAAGATCTCGCTGGAGAAGATGGCCAAGGAAGCGCCCGCCGGCGGCGACGGCAAGCTGCGCGGCACCCTGGCGCAGATGAACGTCATTGACCTGCTGCAGTCCCTCGACCTCGGCCACAAGAGCTGCCTGCTGGTGCTCACCAACGAGGGCGACCGCTGCGACATCTACTTCGCCGACGGCCAGATCAACCACGCCACCTACGGGCCGCTGAAGGGCGATGAGGCCGTCTACAAGGTCCTGGCCTGGACCGGCGGCAACTTCGAAATCGATTTCAACGTCAGCAGCAGCGAGCAGACTACCTCCCGCTCGACCCAGGGCCTGCTCATGGAAGGCCTGCGCCTCCTCGACGAATCCGCCCGCGAAGGCGACGAAGAAAACGTCCTCGAAGCTTGAGCTGGTGGACTTACCCCAAATCACGTAGCCGCAGGCGCCTCGCCTGCGGGAACCCAGACCCACCCCAATCCACACATGCCACGAACCACCAAAAACCAACCGCTGATCTCACGGATCCACGCTGATCGATTACCTCCCATCAGCGTTCCGCGGCGAATTCAGCGGTCTTCTTTCTCCGTGCGGAAAACACTACTGCAAATGGAACCTCTCGTTCATCAGCCGCTGCAGGCGCGGCTTGTACAGGATGTCGTAGGCGAACTCCTTGTCGGGAAACATGGCCAGGGCGGCCCGCTTGGCTCCCGCCACCAGCTCTGAGGCTTCCTCCACCGTCATCCCCGGATCCTGGCTGATGACCGACATCACCATGTTGATCATGGTCTGCAGGCGGCGAATCTTACGTAATTCTTCCAGCTCCGCTTCCGTGAATTGCGGTTGTCGCGGCTCGGCATTGGGTTCGGCATTGGGCATCTGGGGTCCTCAAATAGCCTGCCGCGGCGCTTTCGCGCCGTGCCAGGCGATTTTCCTGTGCAGGATCGTGCTCTTACATTGGATGAAGCGTGAGCTCCCGCCGTTGCGCTCCCGTCCTGCTGCCATGCGGGTTTCCTTGCCGCCCCACTCCAGCTGTTTGGCGGTGCCGATTTTGGCCTGCGCCCGGAGAGCTTGTCTCCCCACCCCGCCTGCGCGGCCCGATCTTTTGCTACGATGGCTGGCGGCATCATACCCCGGCTTGCCGCCCCATGCCGCAACAAACCTGTGCGCGCCGGGCCGCGAGCCGCATCCAACTCTGCGGGAGGGAGCCATGGCCACCGAGCCGCTGCACCGCAACGACGAAGAACTGGTGGAGGTTTTCGGTACCAGGGAAGAATCGGAGGCCCAGATCGTTTGCGGCCTGTTGGAAACCGCCGGCATTGACGCGATGGTCCTGCCGCTGGAGGCGCCCCAGGATGTGCTGCCCGGCGTCGGCCCTATCGTCGTTCGGGTCCCCGCCTCGCAAGCCGACGAGGCCCGCGACGTCATCGCCGCCTATCGCGACAATCCGGACAACGACCTGGACTTCTCCGGCGACGATACTCCCCCGGCCGCCTGAGTACGCGGCCTGACTACGCTCTTGGAGCGAACACGCCCCCGCGCTCGGTCTGGACCTTCGCCGGGACCGCGCGCGACCTCGCGCCCCATCCTTCGCGTCCTTTGCGATGACCTAACTCGCTCGGCAATCGGCATTCGGCACTCGGCATTTACTTGATCCCCGCCCCCACCCTCTCCGCCTTCTCCCGCGCCTGCTCTGCCTCCTGCGTCCTTCCCGCCGCCTGATACAACTCCGCCATCTCCCGCCACCGCGCCGCGCTCTCCGGCGTCAGCTTGACCGCTTCCTCTTCCCGGCTGATCGCCTTCTGCACATCGCCCAGCATCGTCCATGCGCGCGCTTCTCCGTCCGCCACCTGCGCCAGAAATTGGCTGCCGAACTGCGCTGCGTCGCCGCGGAACGGGCTCTTCTCCCGCGCCTTCTCGAACGCCTCCAACGCCGCTTGCGCCTGCTTCTCCACCAGCCTCACCTGGCCCAACTGCACGTAGATCTCCTGCGGATATAGATCCAGCCGCGCCGCCTTCTGCAGCGCCGCCGCCGCCTCCGGCCAGCGCTGCTGCGACGCCAGCAGCAGCCCCAGCAGATGCCATCCCACGCTGGTCTCCTTCAGCAGCAGCGACGCGCGGTACTCGCGCTCCGCCTCCGGCAAGTGCCCCTCCGCCTGGAACAATTGCGCCCGGCTGAGATGCACTCCCGCGTCCTCGGGGAACAACTGCTGCGCGCGCTGTAACGCCTCCAGCGCCTCCCCGTCCCGCGACAGCAGGAAAAGGATCGCGCCCGTGTTGGCATAGAACTGGAACTGCTCCGCCTTGCCGCGCTCGCCTCCCGCCGCCGGCGGCGTGAACTTCGCCGTCGCGCAATCGATCCGCAACCGCTGAACGAGGTCCTCGTTGTCCAGCGTGTTGCGCACCAACACCGCCGCCTCCTGGTCCAGGTACACCGGCGTCCAGTTGCGGCTGGAGCAGAATTCCGCCAGCGGAAAATCCAGCCCGCCGTAACGATCGGTGGACAGCAGCAGGAAGTTGATCCCCCACTTCTCCACCTCCTGGTCCCACGCTTGCGAATCCGGAGGCTGCTGCATCAGCCAGCGCTGGTGAAATAAGAAGCTGGTGCCGAAAGGCATGGCGCGATTATCGGAATACACCGGGTACTGAGCTCCCAGCTTCCACATCAGGAAAGCGCCGCTATTGAATTCGTTGAACATCTTGCCCGGCAGGCGCTCGCGCAGGACGAATTCCGCTGCGCCTTCCGGATACCAGCGGTTCGGTCCCGGCCCGAAGAGCGAGGTCTCCGCCGCCTCGACGTAGTAGCGATTGCTGACCAGCCCGAAGGCGCGTAGCGCCACCAGCGCGGCCAGCAGGGCCACCGCCGTTATCCCCAGCAGCCGCCATGTTCTCCTGCGCTCCGGTTGCGACGCGATTGCGCCTGCCGCCGCGTCCGACAGCACCGCGCCCGCCACCACCACCGCCACGACCGCGAACATCGCCTGGAAGCGAACGCGGTCCAGGGAGACTGCGGCCGCCCCGGCCAGCAGCGCGGCGGCCCCGAATTGCCTGCGCGCAACCGCGATCAGCGCCGCCGCCGCCGCGATTGCCATCACCCACCAGTACGAGTTCTGCGGGTTGCGCCAATCCAGCGCCGCCAGCGTCGGCAGCGGCGTGCGCGCGAACTCGCCGATGAGGTAATTCCACGCTTCGCTGACCAGCGGCTGCTGCAGCACGCCGCGATAGACGTTCACTCCGAATGGGTTCAGCAGCGTGGCCGCCACGCCCGCCGCCAGCCACGGCCACGCCGCGCGCAGCCGCGCCAGCACCGCCGACCGCCTTTCCGCGAACGGCAGCTCCAGCGCCTCGGCGCCCGCGTAGGCGAGCAGCAATCCGATCCCCGCCACGAATCCCAGGTGCAGGTTCGCCCACAGGCACATCACCACCGGGATCCACCACAGCCGCGCGCGGCCGCTGCGGAACTGCGTCCACAGCACCCGCAGCAGCGCCGCGAAACACACCGTGTTGAACAGGTCGGCGCGCGCCACCGTGCGAAACGCGATGGCGGGCACTGCCACAATGGCCAGCGCGCTGGTGATCGGCTGGTCGCGCCGCAAGGTGAGCCCGACCGCCGCCACACACGCCAGAGCGGTCAGCCACGACAGGGCGCTCCACCCATCCAGCTGGTAGAGCAGGTAGAAAATCACGCCGGGAAGCGGAGGATAAATCCACGGCGCTCCACGGGCTGTATAGGAGAACTGGTCGGTGTCGGGGACTGCGTGGTGCTGCAGCACGTAGCGGCCGGTCGCCAGGTGCCAGCCGGTATCGAAGTCGGTGGTGTGGAATCCCGCCAGGAATGCGTATGCCAGCGCCAGCGCGATCAGCACCCATGTTGCGCGTCGCGAGGCGCCCGCTGCGTCATCCATGCGCGCATTCTACTTTGCTGACTTCTTGCCGTCCGCGCCTCTCTGCGCAAGGCATACAACTGGACACTGGGCGCGGGAAACTGGAAACTGTAGGGATGGCGCAGTTCGAGCAATTCGAAGTGTGGCGCCTCAACGGCGAACGGTGGGAATTCGCCGCCTCTTTCCCCGATTTCGAGATCGCGTCGGCGGTCGCGCGCAGCCGCGGCCGCGGCGTCCGCCTCCTCCACGTCACCTACGACAACGGCACGCCGGTCACCCAGGAAGTCCTCTTCGAGATCGGCTCCCCCCGCGAGCACCCGTAGAATTTGGGTGATTGGGTGATTGGACTAGCTTCAACTGTAGTCACCAACTGAGAAGCTCGTCAGGACGAGTTTTACTTACACAGACCAATCACCCAAATACCAATCACCAAATACCAATCACCAATCACCAATCACCCAATTACTCAAATCAGCCAATCACCGATCACCCAATTACCCAATTACCGATCACCCAATCACCGAATTACAGGTGGGCCCCGGCGCCCTCGCCGGGGCGGTCCGTGGCCTCAC
>DASUBK010000213.1:0-5454 GCA_035763305.1 Terriglobales bacterium
TTCATGTCGAGCACGCCCGGGCCCCAGAGGCGGCCCTTGTCCTCGCGCCAGGGCATGGTCTTGAGCGTGCCGAGGTTCCAGACGGTGTCGAAGTGGCCCAGCAGGAGGATGGGCTTGCCGCTGCCGATGGCGAAGTCGGCCTGCAGATGGTCGCCGAATTTTTCGGCGCGATGGACCTGCACCTCGGCGCCCATGCGGCGCAGTTCGTCGGCGAGCCAGCGGCCCATGCGATCCACGGCGGGCTTGTCGAAGCTGGGCGACTCCTGCTCCACCATGTGGCGGATGAGGGCGATCATGTCGGCGCGGCGCGCTTCGACCCAGCGAAGCAGCGCGGCGCCTTCCCTGGCGTTCCCTTGCGTCGTTTGCGGTGAGATGTTCTTCCTCCCCGGCCGGCTCGCCGGCCCAATCCTTTATAATTGCGCGTTTCGCATGGACGCTACTGACACGCTCGCCGGTAAGACCACGCTGGACATCAACGAGATCCAGCAGATCCTGCCCCACCGCTACCCGTTTCTGCTGATCGACCGCGTGGTGGACATCACGCGGCGAGAGCGCATTGTCGCGCTCAAGAACGTTACCGTCAACGAACCGTTCTTCACCGGCCACTTTCCCGGGTTTCCCATCATGCCGGGAGTGTTGATGGTGGAGGCGATCGCGCAGGCGGGCGGGGCGCTGCTGCTGACCGAGGTGCCCGACCGCCATTCGCGGCTAATGGTGTTCACCGGCATCGAGAAGGCGCGCTTCCGGCGGCCGGTGGTGCCCGGTGACCAGTTGCGCATCGAGGTCAAGGTGGTGGCCTGGCGCACCACCGCGGTGCGCATGCAGGGCGAGATCACGGTGGAAGGCAAGCGGGTGTGCGAGGCCACCGTCAGTTGCCAACTGGTGCCGCGCGAAGCGGCGAGCCAGGAAGGTTCACCGGAGGAGAGCACCTCTTAAATCTGGTGATCTGGTGATCTGGCGATCGGCTTCGACAGCGCACAGATCACCAGATCACCCGATCATCAGATCACCAGATCCCGTGATTCATCCTTCCGCCATCATCGATTCGTCGGCGAAGATTCCCGCCTCCTGCCGCATCGGTCCGTTCTGCCACGTCGGAGCGGGCGTCGAGATGGGGGAGAACTGCGAGCTGATCTCGCACGTCTCGCTGCTGGGACCGACGCGGCTGGGAAGCGACAACCGCATCTTTCCCTTTGCGACCGTGGGCATCGAGCCGCAGGACATCAGCTACCGGGGCGAGGCGACGCGGCTGGAGATCGGGGACCGCAACGTCATCCGCGAGTGCGTGACCATCAATCGCGGCACGGTGAAGGGCGGAGGCGTGACCCGCATCGGCAGCGACATCCTCATCATGGCCTACACCCACATCGGCCACGACTGCCAGATCGGCGACCACGTGATGCTGATCAACGCGGCCACGCTGGCCGGGCATGTGACGGTGGAGGAATGGGCGGTGGTGGGCGCGCTGTGCCCGGTGCATCAGTTCGTGCGCATCGGCGCGCACGCGTATATCGGCGGCGGCACCACCATCACGCAGGACGTGCTGCCGTACTCGAAGACCAGCGCGGTGCGCGCCAACCGCGCTTACGGGCTAAATTCGGTCGGCCTGCAGAGGCGCGGATTCGATGCCGAGCGCATCCGCAAGATCCATCACGCGTATCGCGTGCTGCTGGCGTCGAAGCTGAACACCTCGCAGGCGGTGGAGCGGCTGCGCTCGGAAGGCGAGCAGGGCGAAGACGTGGAGTACCTGCTGCGGTTTATCGAGCAGTCGGAGCGGGGAGTGATTAAGTAGCTTTGAGCTCTGAGCGTGAGCATCGTCAAGAGGATCGAGAGCCGATCCCGACGGCTGCCGCGATGGCCTTGACGGACTTGAGGATAAGGTAGAGGGACCCCTCCACTGCGTAACACAGAATTCAACCCTGAAATTTGGGTGGCCGCATGGCATCTCCTTCTCGCCTGATACTCCCTATTGTCGCTCGAAACAGGCGGCACGGCGAAATTCGTGTCCGGATAGAGAGCGGGCGACTGGTTGACCTTGACCCTCGACAGCGCGCTCGGGCGGGGCGCCCTCGCGGCGAAGATTTGGGATTCGCATGCGACCGCCCCGGCGAGGCGCCGGGGCCTACCAAGAGAAAGCTCGATCGCGGCTGAGAGCTGACGGCGGAGAGCAGAGAGCTGATAGCTGAAAGGTGACAACTGAAAGCTGAGAGCTGACAGCTGATAGCTGCCTTACCCCAGCCGCAAGCCGGCTTCGGCGGAGAGGTCCGGCTCGGCGAAGTCCTGCGCCAAGAACTTGGGATACGCGGCGGCGGCGATCATGGCGGCGTTGTCGGTGGAAAGGCGCAGGGAGGGGAAATACACCGCGAAGCCCTGGCGCGGCGCTTCTTCCTCGAAGCGGCGGCGGAGTTCGCTGTTGGCGGCGACGCCGCCGGTCACAAACAGCGTGCGCACTCCATACTCTTCGGCGGCGGCGAGCGTTCGTCCGAGCAGGTCTTCGACCACCGCGTGCTGGAACGAAGCGACGAGGTCGCGCGTGGGCTGGTCGGTCGCGGCCAGCACGTCTTCGAATTTCGGGCGCTCGGGCGTGGCCAGCTTGCGGCGGCGCTCTTCGGCGGCAGCCTGCATGCTGTTCTTCTCTACGTAGCGCAGGACGGCGGTCTTGATGCCGCTGAAAGAGAAGTCGTAGGCGCTCTGGCCGCCGACGGCAACCTTTTTGGTGCCGCCCGGCGGAGTCTTGCGGTCGGCGTGTTTGATCTGCGCGGTGGCGAACTTCACCGCCTTGGGATCGCCATGCCTGGCCAACTTGTCGATCACCGGCCCGCCGGGATAGCCGAGTCCCAACAACTTGGCAACTTTGTCGTAGGCTTCGCCGGCGGCGTCGTCGCGGGTGTGGCCGATGTTGCGGTAGGTCCAACTGTCGCGCTGCTGCTCGGCAAGATAGAGATGCGTGTGTCCGCCGGAGACGACCAGCGCCAGCACCGGGAAGCGGAGTTCGTGGTTGCCCTTCTGCCGTTCTTCGAGCAGCACGGCGTGGATGTGGCCTTCGAGGTGGTTGACGGCGATGAGCGGCTTGTCGAGGGCGAAGGCGAGCGCCTTGGCGTAGCTGATGCCGACCAGCAGAGCGCCGGCGAGGCCGGGACCGCGAGTCACGGCCAAGGCATCCACGTGCTGGAAGTCGGTATTGGCGTCGGCGAGCGCAGCCTCGACCACCGGCACGATGGCGCGCAGGTGCTCGCGCGAGGCGAGTTCCGGCACCACGCCGCCGTAGGGCCGGTGGGTGGCGAACTGGCTGAGCACCACGTTGGAGATCACCTGCTCGCCGGAGCGGACCACGGCGGCGGCGGTCTCGTCGCAGGAGCTCTCGATGCCGAGAATTAAAGCCATCAGCTATCAGCTCTCAGCTGTCAGCTTGTGAGTGCCGGCAGCAGGGAGCATCCTTTACATTAGGGTAGCAAAGGTCGGTCCCGCGCGGTCGCGTGGCGACTGGCGAAGCTCAAAGCTCAAAGCTGTATGGCGTCTTCACTGAAATCCGCGGCGGTCGAGATCATCCGCACCCTGCGCGCGCGCGGACACGAGGCCTATCTCGTGGGCGGATGTGTGCGCGACCTGCAACTGAAGCGTGAGCCGGCGGACTACGACGTCGCCACCAGCGCCACGCCCGACGAGGTGATGGCGATCTTCCCCAAGACGTGGGCGGTGGGAGCGCAGTTCGGGGTGGTGCTGGTGCCAGTGGAGATCGCGGCTGGTGAAGTGAACGACGTAACCACAGACGACACAGAGGAACACAGAGGAAAAGCAATCAAGGCAGAGGACGCGAAGGGACGCGAAGTTCGGCAAGACAGGGAGAATCCTCAGTGGTCCTCTGTGTCCTCTGTGGTTAAGAATCCGGCTGAAGAGCAGGACGAGCACCACCCCACCAAGGACGAAGCCGATCTGGCGCACATGCCGGAGGCGGCGGCGCACCATCCCTACGTCGAGGTGGCGACCTTCCGCAGCGACGGCATCTACTCCGACGGCCGCCATCCCGACGCGGTGCGCTTCAGCCGGCAGGCGCGCGAAGACGTACAGCGGCGCGATTTCACCATCAACGGCCTGCTCTACGATCCGATCGCCGGGCAGGTGCTGGACTACGTGCAAGGCATGGCCGACCTGGAGCGCGGGGTGGTGCGCACCATCGGCGCGCCGGAGCGCCGTTTTGGCGAAGACAAGCTGCGCATGCTGCGCGCGGTGCGCTTCGCCGCCCGCTTCGGGTACCGCATCGATGAGCAGACCTTCGCTGCGATCCGCCGGCTCGCAGCGGGAATTCAGCAGGTGTCCAAGGAGCGGGTGCGCGAGGAATTGACCAAGATGCTGACGGAGGGGAGCGCGCGCCGCGCCTTCGAGTTGCTGGAGGAATCCGGGCTGCTGCACGAGGTGCTGCCGGAGATCGAGAAGATGAAGGGCGTGCAACAGCCGCCGCAGTTTCATCCCGAGGGCGACGTTTGGGTGCACACGCTGCTGCTGCTGGAAAAGCTGCCGCATCCCTGCTCGCGCACGCTAGCCTGGGGAGCGCTGCTGCACGACGTGGGAAAGCCGCCGACGTTCCGCGTCGCTCCCGACCGCATCCGCTTCGACGGGCACGTGGAGGTGGGGGTGAAGATGGCGGAGGAGATCTGCCGCCGGCTGCGCATGTCGAACGAGGACACGCAGCAGATTGCCGCGCTGGTGGCCAACCACATGCGCTTCGGCGACGCGCCCAAGATGAAGGAGTCCACGCTGAAGCGCTTTCTGCGCCTGCCGCGCTTCGCGGAGCACATGGCGCTGCACCGCCTCGACGTGCTGGCCAGTTTCGGGGACCTGACGGTGTACCACGCGCTGCGCGAGCGCATGGCGAGCACGCCGCCGGAGCAGATCCGGCCGCAGCCGCTGCTGAGCGGCGACGACCTGATCGCCGCGGGTTATCGCCCGGGCCCGCAGTTCAAGGAGATCCTCTCCGCGGTGGAGGACGCGCAGCTCGAGGGCAAGCTGCGCACCCGAGAAGAGGCGTTGGAATACGCGCGCGCAGCGTTTCCTCCGGCGTAGCAAAGCGTCAAACTGTGACAATTCCCGCCGGCGGGTCACGCGCGGCTCCTCTGCGGCATCCCAATTGTTGGGCAATCTCTGCACATTTTGACGGAGGAACGATGATGAGAGCTACTTCACTTGCGGTGGCGCTGCTGCTCGCGGCATCGCTGTTCGCGGTCGCACAGGGGAACCCCGACGAGGCCAAAATCAGCCAGGAGGTCCGCCACCAAGTGCTGATGACGCCGTACTACTCGGTGTTCGACATTATCGAGTACGCGGTCGACGACGGAACGGTGACGTTGAAAGGCTGGACGCTGGAACCGGGCGTCAAGCGAGACATCGAAGCCGAGGTCAAAAAAATCGACGGCGTGCAGAAGGTGATCAACCAGATCAAGGACGAGCCGGTGGGAG
>DASUBK010000214.1:0-3810 GCA_035763305.1 Terriglobales bacterium
CGTGGTCGAGGTCGAGGTGCAGGGCGTGGGCACGCTGTGCAACCCGGTGGTGGACGAATAATCACGCCAGGGTGTGACGTGCGGGCTGATTTCGAGCCTGGGGTCTGATACTCTTGCTGCCAGCCCAAGCCCTAAAACTCAGCAGGCTTTCTGCCTCTCGCGGGGGAACGCATGAAATTCTTTATCGACACCGCCAACCTGAAGGAAATCCGCGAAGCCGCCGACATGGGCATCCTCGACGGCGTGACCACCAACCCTTCGCTCATTGCCAAGGAGAACCGTCCGTTCAAGGAGACGATCCTGGAGATCTGCGAGATCGTCCACGGGCCGGTCAGCGTGGAAGTGGTCGCCACCGAGATGCGCGGCATGCTGGAGGAGGCGCACGAGTTCGCCCGCTGGCACAAGAACGTGGTCGTCAAGCTGCCCACCACGCGCGAGGGTCTCAAGGCCTGCAAGCGGCTCTCCGATGAAGGCGTGCGCACCAACCTGACGCTGTGCTTCTCCGCCAGCCAGGCGCTGATGGTGGCCAAGGCCGGCGCCACTTACGTCAGCCCCTTCGTCGGACGTCTCGACGACATCAGCCACGTGGGCATGGACCTGATCCGCCAGGTGGTGCAGATCTACAAGAACTACGGCTACGCCACGCAGGTGCTGGCCGCGTCCTTGCGCCACCCCCTGCACGTGGTCGACGCCGCCATGGCCGGCGCGCATGTCGCCACCATTCCGTTCAAGGTGCTAGACCTGCTCATCAAGCACCCGCTCACCGACAAGGGCCTCGCCGCCTTCCTCGCCGATTGGGAGAAGGTGAAGGCGCAGATGGTGGAAGTGTAGTGCGGCTTTTTCGTCGGGTTGGGTAGGCCCCAGCGCCCCGCTGGGGCTGCACGCGACGAATCCCCAAGCGTTGTTCCTGCGGGCGCCCTCGCCCGCAGGGATGCCCCTTCTGCAAGACTGCTCGAAGCGACGTTTGCCGCTACAGCTTTTTGAGCGCCTGCCCGATCCGCTGCAGCGTTTTCTCTTTTCCCAGCACTTCGAGGGTTTCGAACAGCGGCGGAGCGTTCTTGCGGCCGCAGACCGCGACGCGAATCGGTTGGAACATCTGTCCCGCCTTCAATCCCAGCTCCTGCGCGGCGGCGCGTAGGCCCTGATCGAGTGCATCATGCTTAAACTCGACCGCGGGCAGCACTTCACGCGCTTTCTCCAGCGCGCGCTGGGCCATCGCAAGATCGCCCTTCTGCGGGATCAGTTCTTCGACCGGATACGGCGGTAGCTGATCGACAAAAAAGAAGTCAGCCGCGGTGAGCACGTCATTCAGCAGCTTGATGCGCTCGCGGATCAGCGGCGTGATCTGCAGCATCTTCTCCGGCGAGACCTCGTGCCCGGCGGCGCGAACGATGGGCAGCAGGCGACGGCAGAGTTCTTCCGCCGGCAACGCGCGGATGTGCTCGGCATTCAGCCAGACAGCCTTGGGATCGAAGGTCTCCTCGGGCGTGGTCGCCGGTTCCTTGAAGTTCACCACCGCATTGGCGCGGTTGATGCCTTCCAGCGAGAACGCTTGCACCAGTTCTTCCCGCGACATCACCTCGCGGTCGTTCTTCGGCGACCAGCCCAGCAGGCAGAGGAAATTGACGAACGCCTCCGGCAGGAATCCCGCGTCACGGTAGGTGGTGACGCTCACCACCGGGCCATGTTTGCGCTTGGAGAGCTTGGTGCCGTCGGGCGCGACCAGCAGCGGCAGGTGCGCGAACTGCGGCGGCTGCGCTCCCGCGCCCTCGAAGATCAGGATGTGCTTGAAAGTGTTGGATAGGTGGTCCTGGCCGCGGATGATGTGGCTGATCTTGAGATCGGCATCGTCGGCGCAGGAGGCCAGGTGATACGTCGGCATGCCGTCGGAGCGCAGCAGCGCGAAGTCCTCGATGTCGGCCGTGGACTTCGACTGCTCGCCATACACCGCGTCGCTGAACTGGATATCGCGGGGCGTGTCGCGCGGCACCTTGAAGCGCAGCGCGAAAGGTTCGCCGGCAGCGGCGCGGCGGTCGCTCTCCGCGCGCGACAGGTTGCGCATGTCGGCGTTGAAGAGCCACGTCCCCTGCGATCCCGACTGCTCCGCCTCTTCGCTGCGCGGCGGCGTGAAATCGCGGTACGCCATCCCCTTCTGGAAGATGGTCTCGGCCACCTGCCGGTGCAGCGCCAGCCGCTCCGACTGCTTGTATTCCTCATCCCAGCCGAGACCGAGCCAGCGCAGTCCCTCGAAGATGGACTGCACCGAAGCCTCGGTGTTGCGCTCCGCGTCGGTGTCGTCGAGGCGCAGGATCATCGTGCCGCCGTGGTGGCGGGCGAAGAGCCAGTTGAAAATGAAGGTGCGCGCGCTGCCCACGTGGAGAAAGCCGGTGGGAGAGGGCGCGAAGCGGACTCTCAGCACAAGACTTCAGTATAGCCGACCGCGCCGCTTTCCCGGGCGGCCGAAAACTTGCATTTGGGTTACAACGCCCGCTGCTGCTCTGCTATCTCAGATGGGATGCGATGCCTGGCATCTTGCCTGCTTCTCAGTCTTGCATTGCTCGCCGGGTGCGGCGGCAGCGCCAAACCAAGCACAGTGGCGACCGCTCCGGCGCCAGCCGTCGATGTCCCGGCCGTTGCGGCCACTCCGCTATCTCCCGCATCTTCCCATGTTGTGCTGGTGGTGGAGGAAAACCGCAGCTACGACCAGGTCATCGGCAATCCCGCGGCACCGTACTTGAACGGACTGGCCGCGCAATATGCCCTGGCCACCAATTACTTCGCCAACGCTCACTTCTCGATTCCCAATTACTTCATGCTCACCACCGGCCAGATCGAGACCCTGAACGATAATTTCGCCGGCACCGTCACCGACAACAATCTGGCCCGCGTCCTGGACGCAGCAGGAAAAACCTGGAAGGTGTACGCCGAAGATCTTCCCAGCGCCGGCTACCTGGGCGGAGACACCGCCGGTTACGTCAAGCGGCACAACCCTTTTGCCTTTTTCAGCGACGTCATCAATTCGCCGCAGGAGGCGGCCAACATCGTACCGTTCACGCAATTTGCCGCCGACCTGAGCGCCGGCACGCTGCCGAACTTCTCCATGATCGTGCCGAATCTGACCGACGATGGGCATGACGCTTCGCTGGCCACCGCCGACGCATGGCTGCAGCCTTCCCTGGCGCCTCTGTTCGCGAGCCCGCAATTCCAGCAGGATGGCGTGCTCATCGTGACCTTCGACGAGAGCGAGGTCACCGACCTGCAGATGGGAGGAGGTCACATCGCGACCATCCTGGCGGGACCCAAGGTGAACAGCGCGTTCCAGTCGATCACCGTGTACCAGCACCAGAGCACGCTGCGGCTGATCCTCGATTTGCTGGGAGTGAGCGACCGGCCGGGAAGCGCCGCCGATGCGCCCAGCATGTCGGAGTTCTTTCAGTAGAAGACCGCGATTTCAGAGTCATTGCGGCTCGCGTGCGAGGTGTGTGCACCGCTTGTTACAACTCGGCCTGGGCGGCTACGATCCAAGTTATCAATGCGGCGCATCCTTATTCTTGCCCTGTCGTGTCTTGGCCTCGCCGTGCTTGCCGGGTGCGGTGGCACCAGCGGTGCATCGGCGCCGTCCTCGGCTTCGTCGAACACGGTACCGGCCTCCTCCCACGTGGTTCTGGTGCTGGAGGAGAATCACAGCTACGAACAGGTCATCGGCAACTCTGATATGCCGTACCTGAATGGCCTGGCGACGCAGTACGCGCTCGCTACCCAGTATTACGCCGATGCCCATCCCTCGATTCCCAACTATTTCATGCTGAC
>DASUBK010000215.1:0-5572 GCA_035763305.1 Terriglobales bacterium
AACGCACTGACACCAATCCCTTCAACTTTGCCATGTACGAGGCGTTCAGTCGCCGGCAGCAGGTGTTCTCGGAGACGTCCACGTGGGAATTCGGCGGCGTGGTGGACCTCACCGTGGGCGACGCCATGCAGCCGGGAATGATCTGGTCGGTGGGAGGAAATTTCTTTCACCTGCTGGGCGTGACCCCGATCCTGGGGCGCCCGGTAGGTGAGGACGACGTGCGTCTCGGCGCGCCTCCCGTCATCGTGATCGGCTATCACTTCTGGATGGACCGCTTTCACGGCGACCGCGCGGTGCTGGGCAAGGTGGTCAAGGTGCAGGACATTCCCTTCACCGTCATCGGGGTGGCGCCGCGGCCGTTCTTCGGCCTGTGGGTCGGAGTCGACGCCGACGGGTACGTGCCCACCTCGACCCGGCCTCTCTATACCACCTCGGGGGAATTCAGTTACGACAAGAGCCCGTGGCTGGGGGTCATCGGGCGGCTTCGCCCCGGGGTCACGCTCGAGCAGGCGCGGGCGCAGGTGGAGACGATGTGGCCGGCGCTGGTGGCGGACGCGGCGGCTTCGCTGGACGCGGTGCAGCGGAAATACCTGGCCCCCAAAGCGCTGGTGGAATCGGTGGAGACCGGATTCTCGCCCACCTTGCGCACCCGCTTCTCCCGCCCGCTGTACATGCTGATGCTGATGGTGGTGCTGGTGCTGGTAATTGCCTGTGTCAACCTGGCGACGCTGGTGCTGGCGCGCGCCGCGGCCCGAAGACACGAGATGGCGATGCGCATCGCGCTGGGCGGAAGCGCGGGGCGCATCATGCGCCAACTGCTCACCGAGACGCTGCTGCTGTCGGCGGCGGGCGCCATTCCGGGTGTGCTGGCCGCGGAATGGGCCAGCCGCATGCTGGCCAAGTTTGTCTGGACGGGATTCAACCCCCTGTCGCTGGATACTAACCCCGATCTCCGCGTGCTGTTGTTCTGTGTCGGCGCCACCTTGTTCACCGGCGTGCTGTTCGGATTGGTGCCGGGATGGCAGGCCGGCCGCCACGATCCCGGCGACGTGTTGCGCTTTGGCTCCCGCATCGCCGGCTCGACCACCGGCCGCTGGGGCCGCGCGCTGGTGGCGATGCAGGTGGTCATCTCCATGGTGCTGCTGGCGGCAGCCTGGGCGGTGCTGGGACACCTCACCGAGCTGCGCTCCATGGATTTGGGTTACGAACCCCACCACGTGCTTTCGATGTATCTCATCAATCGCCCCGGCGCCTATCGCGATCTCGACCACTCGGTGTACGACCGCGACCTGCTGCAGGCGGTGGAGCGCGTGCCGGGAGTCCAGTCGGCGGCGCTGTCGCTGCGCGCCTGGCCGGTGCAGCCCACCGACTTTCCTTTGGGAGTGATTGATCCGACGGATCCTACCGCAGGCAGCGACAAGGCCACCGATAATGCGGTCACTCCGGGCTACTTCACCACCCTGGGATTGCCGCTGCTGCAGGGACGCGACTTCAACTGGCAGGATGACGAACACTCGCCGCCGGTAGCCATCATCAGCGACGACCTGGCGCGGCGCATGTTTCCCGCGGGCGCGCTGGGCAAGCACATCAGCTTCGCCCAGGACACGACCAAGCGAGTGATGACCATCGTCGGCGTCAGCAAGACCGCCAAGCTGGGCAACGCGCGCAACGGCTATGCCCAGGTCTTTGAAGCGGCCTTCCAGCAGCCCAATCTCATGCTGCAGCCGCTGCTGCTCGTGCGCACGCCCGGCGATCCGCGCACGGTGATCGAACCGGTGCGGCACGCGGTGGAGGGACTGGGACGCGAGTTTCCGCTGCGCATCAGCACCCTGGACACCGCGCTGGATGAACTGTTCCTGCCGGAACGGGTGATGGCCATCCTGGCGGGCTTTTTCGGCGGCTTGGCGCTGCTGCTGGCGGTAATCGGGCTCTACGGGCTGATCTCGTACAACGTGTCGCTGCGCACCGCCGAGATCGGTGTGCGCATGGCACTGGGCGCGGAGCGCGGCGACGTGCTGCGCCTGGTGGTGCGCGAGGCAAGCCTGCTGGCGCTGACGGGAATCGTGTTCGGCATCCCGGCTGCTTGGGCCTGCCTGCGGCTGCTGTCGGGCGTGGTCGAACACCTGCGCGCCGGCTGGATACCGCTGGCGGGCGCGGCGCTGGTGCTGATCGCTGCCGCGGTGGGAGCCGCCATCGCTCCCGCGCGCCGCGCCAGCAAGGTGGATCCGATGGTCTCGCTGCGCTATGAATGAAGCCTGGCGGTATTTCAGTACATCAGTACTTCAGTATCCTGACCCAGGCACGCGCAGCGAGATACTGAAATACTGACGTACTGAAATACTCGTATGGGGTTCCATGGATTCGCTCGCCTACACAATCTGGCATTCTCCCATCGGCGCGCTGACGCTGTGCGAGTCGCAGCGCGGGCTGGTGTCGCTGGCCTTCGGCGAGCGGCCGCCCAAGGGCGCGACGCGTAACGATCGCGCGGCCGCCGAGTGCCGCCGCCAGTTGCAGGAGTACTTTGCCGGCCGCCGGCGCGAGTTCACCGTTCCCCTCGATCTCCAGGGCACCGACTTCCAGCTGCGCTGCTGGCAGGCTCTGCTGAAGATTCCTTACGGCGAGACCCGCACCTACGCCCAGCAGGCGCGAACGGTGAAGTGCCCGCAAGGATTCCGCGCCGTGGGCATGGCAAACCACGACAACCCGGTGGCCATCGTCGTTCCTTGCCATCGCGTGGTGGCATCGAATGGCGGCCTGGGCGGATACGGCGGCGGCCTCGATCTGAAGCGCCGCCTGCTGCTACTGGAAAGCGGGCAGGGAGCGTTGGTCTAAATCGTAGCCCTGATTTAGGCTTGTCGGTACTTCAGTATTTCAGCACCTCGAGTTCAGCCATATTTCAGCGAGTCAGGTCCCGGCCGGTCATCGCAAACTTCGGCATCGAGATACCGAAATACTGAGCTACTGAAATACCGTCTTGCGAAATGGTCGCCGACTACCAACATGCGGTGAAGGAACTGTACGAGCTGGGCCACGAGCTGGCGCGCACGCCCTCGCACAAGTTCGACCTGGCGCATATGCGAGTGCTGCTGCGGGCGCTGGGCGATCCGCAGGAGAAGTTCCGCTCGGTGCTGATCGCCGGCACCAACGGCAAGGGTTCGACCGCAGCCACCCTGGCCTCCATTCTCGAGGCGGCCGGGCACCGCACCGGGCTGTACACCTCGCCCCACCTGGTGCGCATCAACGAACGCATTCGCGTCCATGGGAAGGAGATTCCGGACGACGATTTCTCCGCCGCCTTCGCGCGCGTGGAAGAGGCGGCGCGGCGCCTGGTCGCGAGCGGCGAACTGCCGTGGCACCCCAGCTTCTTCGAGATGCTGACCGCGATGGCGTTTCTTCACTTCGAGCGTTCGGGCGTCGCCGTTGCCGTGCTCGAAGTCGGCATGGGAGGCCGGCTGGACGCGACCAACGTGGTCGAGCCGCTGGTGGCGGTTATTACCGACATCGCCCTCGATCACCAGAAATTTCTCGGCAACACCATCGGTGAGATCGCGCGCGAGAAGGCCGGCATCGTTCATCCTGGCGGCACGGTCATACTGCTGCCGCAGCATCCCGAGGCCAACGACGTGCTGGGCAAGGCGGTGGTGGAGAGCGGCGCGCGCGCCGTCTCGGCTACGCCCTACATGCCGCCGGTGACGCCCGAGGCCGAAGACGCCTCCAACGCCATGGTGCAGGTGCGCGGATGCGGCCCGCGCGTCTACCACGTGCGCCGCAACCGCTACGCCCTGGAGATCCTGGGAACGACTATCGAGGTGGACTCGCCGCTCACCGGGCGGCACCAGCTGCGCAACCTGGCGCTCGCCATCGCGGCGGCGGTCGAGCTCAATAACGCCGGCGTTAGAGTGGGCGCCGGCGACATCGCGCGCGGCATTCGCGAGACTCGCTGGCCGGGACGCCTGCAGCAGGTTCCCGGTTCCCCGGAGCTGCTGCTCGACGTGGCCCACAATCCCGCCGGCGCGTGGGCGCTGCGGGCGGCGCTGTCGGCGCGCTATGGCGGCAGCGAGACGCAACCTCCCGCGCCGATTACCCTCGTGTTCGGCATCCTGCGCGATAAGGCGGTGTCGGAGGTGGTGGACATCCTCTTTCCATTAGCCGAGAGAGTCATCGCCACCCATGCGGATAATCCTCGCTCGGCTACGCCGGAGGAGATCGCCGAGGCAGGCGCGCGCAGCGGCGCCGAGGTCGAGCGGGCCGCCACGGTCCGCGAGGCGTTGCAGCGGGCGAAAGAAATTACCTCACCAGAAGGCGTGATCGTGGTCACCGGCTCGATCTACGTGGTCGGCGAAGCGCTGCGCGAGCTGCAGTGACCGCAGCACGCCACGAATCCTTAGCGATGAACACCATGGCTGACGCCGAGCGCAGCCCGAAGGTGATACACTGAATCCTGGTCGACCCCGCCGGAGAGGTGGCCGAGTGGCTGAAGGCGGCGGTTTGCTAAACCGTTATACGGGCTAACACCTGTATCGGGGGTTCGAATCCCCCCCTCTCCGCCAGTTCTTCAGATCCAATCACTTGCGACCTACGGGTCAGTCTCATCCCGGTTCTTCCCCCTCCGCTTACGGTAAGCAGTCAATTTTCGTTGGCAAGCTAAGAGCGAAGTGCGCGGACCGCACCAGCATCAGTCGCCATTCGAACCTGACGCCACAGAAGCGGTAATGGGCAGCAGCAGTTGGGGCTCGGCCGCGAGTTCACCTTGTGCTGCCTGCGAAACAAGGCCCGACGGCACCGGCACGGCAGTACTTACCTCCGCGTAGTGATCGGCGAGACCACGTTGTCGGCCCCACACCAACGGAGACGCAACACCGTACTTCATCGAGAGGTCCGGCCATTTCCTGTGCCTGTGGCGCCACGTCGTATCTGCAGGACGGCATGGAACACATGCCAACCAGCTCAGGTATCGCGTGGTTGGTGTCGGCCACCAGCCCGTGGCAGCTTCTAGGAAGAATTCCGGGGCTCGTCGCGGCGCTCGGTCTGCTGCAGGAGTTCGCGAAACAGCTCTGCGCCGCGGGCGGTGCCCACCTCGCGTTGCAACTCGCGCAGAGCGAGGGCGAAGATGTCGTAGTGGTGGATGCCGCTGAAACGCGGATCGCGCGTGATCTCCAGCCACAGTTTGTGCAGGGCTTCGACGTCCTGTTCCCGCAGGCGGGGCGCGTGCGGGCCCAGCATGTACTCCGAGCGGTCACCGCTGGGGGAAATCACTTCCAGCGTGACGCGCGGCTTGGGCTCGGGCAGGCGCTCCCAGGCGTCGCCTAGAAGCTTGCCCTGCTCGTCGGCCGTCAAGCGGGTGGAGAGGCCGCACACGATGCGGGCTGACTCCAGGCGCTGCGCGGTGACCATGATGGCATCAAATACGTTGGTGCCGGGCACCACCAGGAGTGAGACGGACTTGCCTTGTTTTTCCGCCACGGCGACCACGCGCGAGAACAGTTCCTGCTCGTAGGACTCGAAGACTTCCGGCGCTTCGTAGACGCGGTTGCCGCTGAAGGAGTGCTCGCGCGGTGAGAGACGGGTAGTC
>DASUBK010000216.1:0-10945 GCA_035763305.1 Terriglobales bacterium
CGACCAGTTCTTCGTTGTGGCCCATGCCGTAGACGTCGGCGGTATCGAGGAAATTGATTCCCAGGTCGAGGGCGCGGTGGATGGTGGCGATGGACTGCTCGTCATTGCGCGGGCCGTAGAACTCCGACATCCCCATGCAGCCCAGTCCGACGGCGGAC
Organism: Terriglobales bacterium; assembly: GCA_035763305.1. Taxonomy (GTDB): domain Bacteria; phylum Acidobacteriota; class Terriglobia; order Terriglobales; family Acidobacteriaceae; genus DASUBK01. The sequence goes on from DASUBK010000216.1 coordinate 159, forward strand.
AGTTGCTCGGAGGTGTGATCCAGGCGGCGGGTGGGCATTGCGGGCTGGTGAGGGCTGCGGCGGTCGCGGGTCATCGGCGGTTCCTCCGCTTACAGCATAACCAAAAGGCGAGTTGCGGGTGAGGGCAGTGATACAGGCTCTATGTCCTTCGTGGAGCCTTCGCGTCCTTCGTGAGAACAAACAGGGCCGGTCCACACGAAAGACACGAAGGTTCCACCAAGGCGACAAGCACGAAGGCCTGTGCAGGCGAAGGCGCCTGCACCTTTTGGTCCGTCTCTTTCGGTCTGTCGGTCTTTCGGTTTCGTCCGGCGTCTGAGACTGACCGAGCGAAACAGCGACGGACCGATCGACCGGCCAAGGTCCCTACTCGTTGCGCAGCGCGACCACCGGGTCCACCAACGTAGCGCGGTGCGCGGGAATCAAGCTGGCCAGGAGAGCCACCGCGGGCAGCGCCAAGGCTGCCACGACGATGGTCAGCGGATCGGTGGGTTTGACGCCATAGAGCAACTGCGACATCAGGCGGGTGCCGGCCATCGCCAGCAGCAGGCCGACACAAACACCGATCGCCGCCAGGCGAGCACCCTGGCCTACGACCATGCGCAGCACATCCGAGCGACGCGCTCCGAGGGCCATGCGAATGCCGATCTCCTGGGTACGCTGCGTCACCGCGTACGACACCACGCCGTAGATGCCGATGATCGCCAGCGCCAATGCCAGGCCGCCAAACGACGCCAGCAGGGCCACGTTGAGCTTTCGCTCCGACAGCGAGCGGTTGAGCCATTCGTCCATGGTGCGCACGTCGTAGAGCGGCTCGTCGGGGTCCATGGACGCCAGCGTCGCGCGCAAGCTGGAGGTCAACGAGGTTGGATCGGCGGTGGTGCGCAGCACGATGGTCATGCTGCGCGTCCCGAACTGCGGCCCGAGTTGGGGGAGAGCAAAGTAAGCCTGCTCGCGTCCCTGGGTCTCCAAATCGTAGTTCTTGACGTGAGCGACCACGCCCACGATGGTGTACCACTGCGGTTGCGGAGGATTGGTCCCCGGAATCGCCGCGCCGGGGCAGATACGCTGGCCGATCGGGTCCTGGGTGGGCCAGAAGCGGCGCGCGAAATTCTCGTCCACCACGGCCACGAGCGGGGCGCTCTCGTTGTCCGAGTCGCTCAGCAGGCGCCCGCGCAGCAGCGAGATCTGCATGGCCGGAAAGTAGCCGGGCGTGGCGATACGGTAATCCACCTCGGCATACGAGAAGCCGAAGCCGCCGCCGACGGACGGCGCCGGGACCTCCGGATGCTCCACATACGTGCTTCCCGAGCTTGTGATCCCCGACATGGGCAGGATGTTCACGGCGCCCGCTACCTGCACGCCGGGCAGAGAGCGCGCGCGATCGAGAAGATCGCGGAAGAATGCGATGCGCTGCTCCGGTTTGGCATACCGCGCCGCGGGCAGCGCCAGCCGGGCGGTGAGCAGGTGCTGGGGCGAGAAGCCGGGCTGGACCTGCAGCAGCTTATCGAGGCTGCGCACCAGCAGCGCGGCGCAGACGACCAGCACCAGGGCCAGCGAGACCTCCGCCACCACCAGACCGCTGCGCAGCTTCTGGGCCGCCGGGGCCGCCGCCGGCATGCCGCGGCCGGCTTCCTTGAGACGCTCGTACACGCTTCTGCTGCCCGAGAGCTGCAGCGCGGGCGCGAATCCGAAGATAATGCCCGCCAGCACCGAGACCGCAGCCGTAAACAGAAGCACGCGCCAGTCGAGCACGATGTCCTGCAGGCGCGGCAGGGACGAGGTCGCGTAGGTATGCAGCAGGCGCAGGATGAGCTGTGCCAGTCCGATTCCGGCGAGTCCTCCCAGCCCGGCGAGCACGATGCTTTCCGTCAACAACTGCCGGACCAGGCGGGTGCGAGCGGCGCCGACTGCGATGCGCACCGCCATCTCGCGGGCGCGGGCGCTGCCGCGCGCCAGCAGCAGGTTGGCGAGATTCGCGCAAGCAATCAGCAGCACGCACATGACAGCCGCGGCGAGCACCAGCAGCGCCGGCCGGGTGTCGCCGACGATCTCGGTGTGCAGGGGAATCAGGAACATGCCCCAGCCGCGATCCGGACCGTAGTTGCGCGGATAATCGCGCAGCTCACGGGCGGCGAAGGCGTCCAGGTCGGAGGCGGCCTGAGTCATGGTGACACCGGGCTTCAGGCGGGCGAGAACGTCGAGGTAGTGCCCGCCGCGGCCGCTCGGCTTGGCGCGGTCGAATCCGATCGGCCGCCACAAATCATTGTCGCCGGCAAACGAAAATCCCCGCGGCAGGACGCCGACCACCGTGTACGGCTTAGCGTCCAGCTGGATGGTGGAGCCGACTACATTCGGATTGGCGCCCAGTTGCGCCTGCCAGAAGGAGTACGACACGAGCGCCACCTGCGCGCCCGGGTGATCGTCGGCGGCGGTGAAAATGCGGCCCATGACGGCATTCACGCCCAGCAGAGGAAACAGCGAGGAGGTGGTCACACCAACGTTGACGCGCGTCGGCGTGCCGTTCCCCAGCGACAGGTTCCCGCCATTGCCGGCGGAGTACGCCGCCAGCGCGGAGAAGGAGCGCGTGCCCTCCTGCAGGTCCCACCACTCCGGCTCCGAAATCCAGTTCTGGGGGATGCCCTGCTTGTCGAGCTTGCCCCAGATCTTCACCAACTGCTCCGGATGATCGAACGCCAGAGGACGCAGGAGCACGCCGTTCAGAATCGAGAACACGGCGGCGTTGACGCCGATACCCAGGGCCAGCGTGAGCACGGCCACGATGGTGAAGCCTGGGGACTTCACCAGCATGCGAAGGGAATAGCGCAAATCGTGCATGACATCCTCCAACCAACCGACGACGCGGGCATCGCGACACTCTTCCGCCACCTGGGCGACGCCTCCGAAAGCCCGCAGGGCGGCGACGCGGGCTTCGTTGTGATTCATGCCGCCACGAACATTGGCGGCCACCTGCTGCTCGAGGTGGAAGCGCAGCTCGTCGTCGAGTTCCCGTTCCACCCGGTTGCGGCGGAAGAGCGACCGCAAGCGGAGGCTAAGGATTTTTCGCCAGCGCATGAATCCCCTCTCTCACTCGTAGCGCAGCGCCACCATGGGATCGACGCGGGTGGCGCGCCGCGCCGGAACGGCGCAGGCCAGCAGCCCTACTACCATCAAAGACGAAGCCACCAGCAGGAAGGTGAGCGGATCGGTCGGCTTGATGCCCACCCAGCATGCTGCGCAGGAAACGCGAAAGCACCAGCGACGACGCCAGCCCGATGGCGACCCCGATAGCGGCGACGGCCAGGCCCTGCGAAAGCACTATCCACAGCACCTCGCGCGGGCGAGCGCCGAGCGCCAGGCGCACTCCAATCTCGTGCGTGCGCTGGCTGACGCTGTACGAAATCACGCCGTAAATCCCGACCACCGCGAGCAGCAGGGCCACTGCGGCGAAAACCGACAGCAGCAACATGTAAAAGCGACGGGGCGCCAGCGAGCCGGCGATGACATCGTCCAGGGGCGCGATTTCCGATGGGCAGCCTGGGGTCGAGCGAAAGCGGAGAGTGATGATGGCGGGCCAGCGCATAGAGTCTCTGTGGCACAGCCGCCCTCGGCTGTGCGCTTCGCAATACGGTCTTCCAGCCGAGGGCGGCTGGGCAACACGGCCGGGCTACACGGTCGGGCTACACTCCGTGGCACCTCGCCTCAGGCGGTTTGCAGTACCTCGCGCACGGCTGCGGAGAAGCGCTCCCAGTCGGAGGTCTCCTGCTCCAGTTGCTTGCGCCCGGCGCGGGTCAGCGAGTAGTACTTGGCGCGGCGATTGTTCTCGGAGGCGCCCCACTCCGCCTGGATCCAGCCCTGCTGCTCCAGGCGGTGCAGCGCGGGATACAGCGAGCCCTGCTGCACCTGCAGCACGTCGCGCGAGACTTGCTGGATGCGCTGCGCGATGCCCCAGCCGTGCATCGCCTCCAGCGCCAGTGTTTTCAGGATCAGCAGGTCGAGCGTGCCCTGCAGGAGATCGACGGATTGCGCCATGCCTCTCACCCCTAGACATTCGACAAGATAGGCCGGCCTCTTGTAGATTGTCAAGGGGAAGGGACGAAATTTCCGGGAAAAATTACGCTTCCAGCAGCGCCCGCAGGCGATCCAGCGCTTCGCCCCAATACACCTTCATGCGCTCCGCCTCGCGGGCGTTGGCCAGCTTGGAATGCTGCGCCGCCACCTGCGTTTTCGGGCCTTTGGGATAGATGCCCACCTCCACGCTGGTCTTGCCGTCGATCCAGGTGATGCGCAGTGACTTGTGCGGCGTCGCTTTGCGGATGGTGCAGCCGGCGTCCTTGCCCAGCCACCGCGCCCGCCGCTTCTTGTCTTCGAAGGCGGCGAAAACCTCTTTGGCCGCGGCGGCGATCGTCCTGGTGCGGCTGATCTCGAAGCCTGCGGGCCGCTGGTGGGCGACGCGCTTACCGCGTTCCTGCTCGTAACAGACGGTGACCATCTGCGCCCACCACGGCCCGGCACCATGGCGGCTCGCGATGGCCACAGTTCCCTGGTGGTCGAGCTCGCGAGCGCCTTCGCGGTCCAGCAGGCGGAACCACTGCTGCCAGTTCTTTCCGGTCTTCGCCAGCACCGCGTCGTCGCTGACGCGGGCCCTGGTATCGGAATTGGCGGCCACGGCATCTCCTCGAGGTTGTTGGTTTTTAGTTGTTGGTGGCTAGCGGTGGCGCATTAGTAAGCCCCGACAACCAAGAACTAACTACTAAGAACTAACAACCCGCTTCAGTACGGGACTTTGTCGGGCTTGCGCTGCCAGGCGGTAAAGGCGGCGCGGGCTTCGTCCCTCAGCACCTGCACCATGGGAATTTCGCGACGTTCATGCGGGGTGCGCAGTTCGCGGTAGATGCGGGAATCGTCGAAGCCGATGGCGGCGGCGTCTTCGGCGGTGTTGCCGAAGAACACCCGCTCCAGCCGCGCCCAGTAGATGAGTCCCATGCACATGGGGCAGGGCTCGCAGGTGGTGTAGATGTCGCATCCGGACAATTGAAAGTCGTTGAGCACGCGGCAGGCGGCGCGGATGGCCATGACCTCGGCGTGCGCGCTGGGATCCATGGTCGAGGTCACCCGGTTGGCGCCCTCGCCGAGAATGCGCCCGTCCTTCACCACCACCGCCGCGAAGGGGCCGCCCAGACCGGATTCGACGTTGGCGAGCGACAACTCGATCGCGCGCCGCATGAATTGCTCGTCCACGAAATTCCTCGAAGCCGGATTCTACCGAAGAATCGGGTCATCGGGTGATCGGACCATCGGGTGATCGAGCCAGGGAAGACCAGAATGAATCGATCACCCCATGGCCCGATGGTGAGATGGCTCGATTCACCGCCGCAACAGCCGCTGGATCAATTCCACCGCACTCTCGAGCTGCGCGATCTCCTCCGCCGACAGGGCCGCCATCTTCTGCGCCAGAAATTCGACCCGGCGCTTCCGCCCCTGTTGCAGCACGCGCACGCCGCGAGCGGTGGCTACAATCCGTGACGATCGCCGGTCCTCGGCCATGGCTTCCCGCCGGGCGAGACCGTCTTTCTCCAGCCCCTGCACGATCCTCGTCATGGTGGGCGGGCGCACCTGCTCGGCGTCGGCGAGTTGCGTGAGCGAACACGGCCCGCCGAACACCAGCACCGACAGCGCCGACAGCCGCGCCGGCCCAATGCCGCTGCTCACATCCTTCACCCGCAACTGGCGCAGCAGGTGGATGGCGGCGGAGTGCAGCCGGTCGGCAACCGCATAGGTATCGGGCACGAGGAGGTTATACAGAAGAATCGGGCCATCTCGCCATCGGGTCATCTAGCGATCGGGCCGGCGAGGAAAAACCGAACCGCGGATTCGCGCGGATCGTCCGCGGATTTTTGTAATTTCCATCCGCGCATATCCGCATAAATCCGCGGTTGGGTTTTCGGTGTCCCGGTGACCCGATGGCCAGATGACCCGTTTCGATCATTCGCTGCGCAGCGCTGTCATCGGCTGCACCGATGCCGCGCGGCGCGCCGGAGCGGCACTCGCGATCAGCGCGCTGACTGCCAGCACCATCATCGCTGCGCCCAGCACCAGGGGATCGTAGCCGTGCACGCCAAACAGCTTGCTGGCCAGCAGGCGTCCCGCGCCCAGGGCCAGCGGGATGCCGATCAGCAGCCCGATGCCGACCTGCGAGAAGGCGCCGCGCAGCACCATCATCACCACGTCGCGCGGATTCGCGCCCAGCGCCATGCGGATGCCGATCTCTCCCGTGCGCCGCGCCACCCGGTAGGCGGTCACGCCATACAGCCCGACTGACGCCAGCAGCAGCGCCAGCACGCTGAACAACGCGGTCAGGCGCGACAGCAACTTCTCCTGGGTAAGGTTCTCCCCGATCTGCTCGTCGTAAGTCACGAAATGAAGTAGTGCCAGATCCGGGCTGATGCCCGCCAGCGCGCGCCTCACCTGCTCCTCCAGACCCGCCGGCTTGCCGGCGACGTGGAGAACGACGTTGCTGATGAAGAGGGAACGGTTCTCGGTGACCTCGTCGTTCATCGCCTTGTAGTGGTGGCGTTGCAGCAGGGGCACGAAGGCCATGGGATAAGGCGGCTCGGTCTGGCTCTGGTACTTGACGTCGCCCACCACGCCGACAATTTCGAAATCGCCCGCATGGGTCTCATCGCCCTTTCCAAAGTGATGTCCGATGGGATCCTCGTGGGGGAAGAACCGCTTCACGAAGGCCTGATTGACCACCGCGACCGGGGTCGAGGCGGGGGTGTCTTGCGCGGTGATGCCTCGCCCGCGGAGGAGCGGAATGCCCATGGTGGCGAAGAAATCGGGGCTGACGCGGTTCCACGAAGATCCGTTCCTGGCCCGCGGATCGTGCTTCCGCCCCTCGATGAACATTCCCTCCGACCAGTTATCGCCGCTTTGCGGGGCGTACATGGCGAGAGCGACGTTGCGTACTCCGGGAATGCGCCGCAGATCGTCTTGCAGGCGGCGATAGAGTTCCGGCAGTTGCTCCGGCTTGAACCCCGCCTTGGCCGGATCGAGCAGGGAAGCCAGGTACCGGTGGTCGCGCTGGAATCCATAAGACTGGTTCTGCAGGTTGCGCAAGCTTTGCGTCACCAGCCCTGCGGTCGCCAGCAGGACCAGCGAGAGCGCGGCCTGCATCACCACCAGCGATTTCTGCGGCAACCCGGCATGGTCCTGGGTGGAGCGCGCGCCTCCGCGCAACGCGTCGGCGGGATTGGAGCGGGCCGCAAGCCACGCCGGCGCAGCGCCGAAAAGCATTCCCGTCAGCAGCGAGATGGCGAAGGTAAATGCCAGCACCGGCCAGGAAATCGCGTTGCTGATGGGCACGTAGCGCGAGCTGCGAAACGCCAGCAGCAGCAGGGCGCGCGAACCGTTATAGGCGACCAGCAGTCCGACTGCGCCGCCCAGCAACGCCAGCAGCACGCTCTCGGTCAACACGGAGCGGACCAGGCGGCGCCCGGACGCTCCCAGGGCCAGTTGAATGGTGGTGTACAGGCGTCGGGCCGCGGCGCGCGCTAGCATCAGGTTGGCCAGATTGGCGCAAGCGATCAGCAGCACCAGCGCCGAAGCGGCCATGAGCAGGTAAAGCCCCTGTTGGACTTCGAGCTGGAGGTTCCTGACGCCGCTTCCTCCCGGACCCAGACGCAGCGTTTGCTTGTCGAGCTGGGAGCGCTCGAAATCGGTCAGCCCCATCTCGGCGGGAAGCCACTGGCGCAGTTCTACCTGCATCTGTGCGGCCACCGCCGAAGCTTGGGCGCCCGGCCGGAGGCGGCCGATCAGGTAGAGCCAGTTCGAACGCTTGTCCGCCAGGAGCGTGCCTTGCTGCTGTATCCGAGGCTCCATCGCCAGCGGAATCCAGATGTCGGGCGGGTCGCTGGTGATGCGGTCCCCGAAGAATCCCGGAGGCGCGATGCCGGCCACGGTAAAGACATTGCCGCTGATGACCAGCGGCTTGCCCACCAGGTGGGGATCGAGACCAAAGCGTTGCTGCCACAGACGGTAGCTGATGACTACAACCGGGGCCGCGCCCTTGTGATCGTCGGCGGCGGTCATCATGCGTCCGGCGAAGGCGGGCACACCCAGGGTAGAGAAGTAGTTGCCGCTGACGAACTCGCCATACTGGGTCTGAGTGGGAGCGTCACTGCCGGCCGGGTGCACGCTCAGCGCCAGGCCGCCCCAACTCTGAAACGCGGCGATGCTTTCGAACTGCGGCGTGTGATCGCGGAGGTACTCGTAGAGAGGATAGGAGAAAAGGCCCCAGTCGGCCTGCAGGCCGCCCCAGACGCAGCAGTTGTCGTTATCGCCGATGCGGTACAGTTGCCCCGGATTTCCCACCGGCAGCGAGCGCAGCAGGATGGCATTGATGAGGCTGAAGATGGCGGCATTGGCGCCCACGCCGAGGGCCAGCGTCAGCACCGCGGTGAGGGTGAAGCCCGGCGCCTTGCGCAACTGCCGCAGCGCGTAGCGGAAATCCTGCAGAAGGGTCGTCATCGTTTACCCCGGCGGACAAACACCGCACCCTGCCAACATTGGACGCGGCGCCGAACCGGTAGTTAGCACCTGAATCCCCACGTCTGCAATGTACAAGCTGAGGCGAAGAGCTAAAACCTCGCCTCATGTGATACGTTGTCCGGCTCACTTCCATCGTGGGGAGATACGATACGATGCGACGCCTTGCCGCTGTCCTGATTCTGTTCGCCGCTTGCGCACTGCCCTGGCTGCCTGTCTCGGCCGACGAACCCATGCTGCCCGGCTATGCTGCCGCTTCCAGCCGCGCCGAACGCGATTGGGAGAGCAAATTCCAGGCTCTGCCCTCGCCCGCCAACGAGCGCCAGTACATGGAGCGGCTCAGCGCGCATCCCCATCACGTCGGCTCGCCTTACGACAAGGACAATGCCGAGTGGCTGCTGGCGCGCTTCAAGGAGTGGGGCTGGGAGGCGCAGATCGAAACCTTCAACGTGCTCTTCCCCACGCCCAAGACGCGCGTGCTGGAGATGGTCGAGCCGAAGAAGTTCACCGCCAAGCTGGAAGAGCCGGTGCTGCCGCAGGACCCGACCACCAACCAGAAATCGGAGCAGCTGCCGACCTACAACTCCTACTCGATTGACGGCGACGTCACCGGGCCGCTGGTGTTCGTCAATTACGGCTTGCCTGACGACTACGACGAGCTCGCGCGCCTCGGCGTCTCGGTTAAAGGCGCGATCGTCATCGCGAAATACGGCAACTCGTGGCGCGGCATCAAGCCCAAGGTGGCCGCCGAGCACGGCGCCATCGGCTGCATCATCTACTCCGATCCGCGCGACGACGGCTACTTCGGCGGCAATGTCTATCCCGAGGGCCCCATGCGGCCCGAGCAGGGCGTGCAGCGCGGCAGCGTCATGGACTTCCCTTCCTCGTGGCCGGGCGATCCGCTGACCCCGGGCGTAGGCGCGACGCCGGAGGCGAAGCGTCTGCCGCGCAGCGAGGCCAAGAGCATCACCAAGATTCCCGTGCTGCCCATCTCTTACGGCGATGCCCAGCCGCTGCTGGCCGCGCTCGGCGGGCCGATGGCGCCGGAGGATTGGCGCGGCGCGCTGGCTATCCCCTACCACGTCGGCGCCGGGCCGGCGAAAGTTCACCTCAAGCTGGAATTCAACTGGGACATCAAGCCGGTGTACGACGTGATCGCGAAAATTCCCGGCGCGGTCGCGCCCGATGAGTGGATCGTGCGCGGCAATCACCACGACGGGTGGGTCAACGGCGCCGAGGATCCGACCTCCGGCCAGATGGCGTTGCTGGAAGAAGCTCGCTCCATGGGCGAGCTGCTGAAGCAGGGCTGGAAGCCGCGCCGCACCATCATTTACTGCGCCTGGGACGGCGAAGAGCCGATGCTGCTGGGCTCCACCGAGTGGGCCGAGGCGCACGACAAGGAACTCGCGCAGCACGCGGCGGTGTACATCAACACCGACGGCAACGGCCGCGGCTATCTCGGCATGGGCGGCTCGCACTCGCTGGAGCACTTCATCAACGGCGTGGCGCAGTCAGTGCAGGACCCGGAAGCGAGGGTCAGCGCCTGGAAGCGCCTGCAGGACGCTGAAATCGCGCGCGCCCGCTCCGCCGACCGCCGCCGCGAGTTGCGCCAGCGTCCCGACCTGCGCATCAACGCGCTCGGCTCCGGTACCGATTTCACCGCCTTCCTCGACCACCTCGGCATCGCCACCCTCGACCTCGGCTACGGCGGCGAGGATGACGACGGCATGTACCACTCCATCTACGACGATTTCTACTTCTACACCCACTTCGCCGACACGGAATTTGTCTACGGCCGCGCGCTCTCGCAGACGGTCGGCACCGCGGTCATGCGCCTCGCCGACGCCGAGGTCCTGCCCTACGAGTTCGGCGATCTCGCCGACACCGTGCATCAGTACACCAAGGAACTGCAGGACCTGCTGAAGGCGAAGCAGGACGAATATCGCGAGCGCAACACCGAACTCGACGACGGCGTCTTCCAGGCGACCAACGATCCGCGGCATCCCACCGTGGCGCCGCCGCGGGAGACGATTCCGCCTTACCTGAACTTCGCGCCCATGCAGAACGGCGCCGACGCCATCGCCCGCGCTGCCGACCGCTACAAGGCCGCCCTCGCCAAGGCGAACCTGGCCAACGTGGACGTCACCGCGCTGGCCACGCTGAACCAGACGCTGATCGAGAGCGAGCGCCGGCTCACCGATTCCGCCGGCCTGCCGCGCCGGCCGTGGTACAAGCACCTGCTC
>DASUBK010000217.1:0-4847 GCA_035763305.1 Terriglobales bacterium
GCTCGGGATGACACAACAAAATCGAGAATCACAACGCACAAGTCCCAACTCTCCCGCTAACCTTCCTATGCCGCATCCGTCTTTCGTGTTGACATCCCACAGGAGCGGGGAGCATCCTCATGTGGGGAGGCCACAGGAACATGGGAGACAGCAAATCGGAGATCCTGCAGGGCACGCTCGACCTGATGGTGCTCAAGGCCCTGGCGGCCATGGGACCGCTGCACGGCTACGGCATCGCCCGCCGCCTGGAGCAGATCAGCGACGAGGTGCTGCAACTGAACCAGGGAACCATCTACGCCTCGCTGGTGCGCCTGCTGCAGAAGGGCTGGATCGCGGCGGCGTGGGGCACCTCGGAGAACAACCGTCGCGCGCGCTTTTATTCGATTACCGCGCGGGGACGGCGCCAGTTGCGGGAAGAGGCGGAGAACTGGGAGCGCATCGCGGGAGTGATTCAAAGGCTGCTGGCGATGTAAAGGTGCTACGCGACATCAAGGGAGTAAGCAATGTTCGACCAGCTTCGTACCTGGGCATCGCGCATGGTCGCGGCGCTGCGCATGCGGCGCGTGGACGGCGAATTCAGCGAGGAGTTGCACTCGCACCTGACGATGCTCACGGAAGAGAACGTCCGCCGCGGCATGAGTCCCGCAGAAGCGCGCCGACAGGCGTTGCTCCGGCTCGGAGGCATGACGCAGTTGCGCGAGTCGCACCGCGAGCAGCGCGGGCTGCCGCTGGTGGAGCGCCTCGGCCAGGACGTCCGCTACGCGCTGCGCATGTTCCGCAAGTCGCCGGGCTTCACCCTCTTCGCCGGCGCGGCGCTGGCCTTGGGCATCGGCGGCTCGACGGCGGTGTTTAGCGTCGCCAACGCGGTCCTGCTGCGCCCGCTGCCCTACAAAGATCCCGCGCGCCTGGTGAGCGTTTGGGTGGACGACACGCCGTTCGGCTTCCCGCGCAACAACGGCACGCCGTGGAACTATATGCAGTGGCGCGAACGCAATCACGTCCTTGACGATATCGCCGCGTTGACCTTCGAATCGGTGAACCTGACCGGCAGCGGCAATCCGGAGCGGCTGGAGTCGAAGACCGTAACCGCGAATTTCTTCTCCGTGCTGGGCGTGCCGGCCGCGCTGGGCCGCACCTTCGTGCAGCAGGACGGAGTGCCCGGAACGCCGCTGGCCGCGGTCATCAGCCACGGCCTGTGGGTGCGCCGCTTCGGCTCCGACCCGCAAATCATCGGCAAGGACCTGGTGCTGGACGGCGCCAAGTACACCGTCGTGGGCGTCATGCCGGCTAATTTTCATTTCCTCGACCGAACCACGGAAATCTGGACGCCGGCGCAGTGGACGCCCAAGTTCCTGCACGACCGCCAGACCTCCCACTTCCTGACCATGGTGGCGCGGCTGAAACCCGGCGTCAGCGTGGAGCGGGCCAACGCGGAGATGGCCGTGCTGGGCAAGCAGCTGGCGACCAACGAAATTTCCGACATGACGGCGGTCGTCGTGCCGCTGCGCGAGCAATTGACCGGCAATGCGCGGCCCGCCATCCTGATGCTGCTGGCCGCGGTGGGATTCGTGCTGCTGATCGCCTGCGCCAATCTCGCCAACCTGCTGCTGGCGCGGGGCACGGCGCGCTCGCGCGAAATGGCGGTGCGGGTGGCGCTGGGTGCCAGCCGGCGCCGCGTGATCGGGCAGATGCTGACCGAGAGCCTGCTGCTCTCGCTCGGCGCCGGCGCGATCGGATTGGCGCTGGCGGCCTGGCTGACCCGCTTCCTCGGCCAGTTGCTGCCGCCGGGGATCGGAGCCGGCGATGCGCGCCTCGACCTGCCGGTGCTGGCCTTCACCGCCGCGGCCTCCATCGCCACCGGCTTGGCGTTCGGCATCCTGCCGTCGCTGCGCGCTTCGCGGGTGGAACTGTCGAACTCGCTGAAGCAGGGAACCGGGCAGGGCGGCGTGGGCGCGGCGGGCCGGCGCCTTCGCCATGTGCTGGTCGTGACCGAGGTGGCGCTGGCCATCGTGCTGCTGGCCGGCGCGGCGCTCATGATCCGCAGTTTCTCCCGCATGTACCACCAGGATCCCGGCTTCTCCGCCGAGCATGTGCTGACCCTGCAAACGCCCTTGCCGCGGCCCAAGTACGCCGAGTTCGCGCGCCGCTCCGAGTTCTATCGCGAGGTCCTGCAGCGCGTGGAAACGCTGCCCGGCGTGGTGGCGGCCGGATATTCGACCTATCTGCCGCTGGCCAACTCCGGCGGCGGCAGCCTGGTCTCGCTGGAGAACCATCCCTTCGATCCGCGGCACATGCTGATCAGCAACGTCCGCGTGGTCAGCCCCGACTACTTCCGCGCCATCGGCATGAAGCTGGTGCGCGGCCGTCTGCTGGAGCGTAACGACGGTCCCGATTCTCTCAAGGTGGCGGTCATCAACGAGACCATGGCGCGCACCTACTGGCCGGGCGAAGATCCCGTCGGCCAGCGCTTCAAACGCGGCCTGCCCGGCGGGAACGATCCGTGGTACGTGGTGGTGGGCATCGTTGCCGACATGCGCCAGGGCGGCATGAGCGTGCCGGTACGCCCGGAGGCTTATTTCACCTTCGAGCAGGCGGATTTCTTCGCGCCCGATTCGCTGGCGGTGCGCACCAGCGGCGACCCGATGGCCGTCGCTGAAGAGGTACGGCGCGAAATCTGGTCGGTGGACAAGGACGAGCCGGTGGCCGACATCGCTCCGCTGGCCGATGCGGTGGACGAGAGTGTCGCCCCGGCGCGCATGCAGGCGTGGCTGCTGGGCTCGGTCGCCGCCATGGCGCTGCTGCTGACCTCGCTCGGCATCTACGGCGTGCTCTCCTTCGCCGTGGCGCAGCGGCGGCAGGAGATCGGGGTGCGCATGGCGCTGGGCGCGCGGCCCGGAGATGTGCTGCAGATGGTGGTCGGCCAGGGTCTGACGATGCTCGCCATCGGCTTGGCGATCGGCCTCGTCGCCGCCTTCGCGCTGACGCGCCTGATGGCGCACCTGCTGTTCGAGGTGCGGCCCTCGGACCCGCTTTCCTACTTGATCGTGACCGCGCTGCTGGCCCTGGTGACCCTGCTGGCCTGCTACCTGCCGGCACGCCGCGCCATGCGCGTCGAACCGATGATCGCGCTGCGGTATGAATGAGCCTGGACTCTGGGACCTTCGTGTGCTTCGTGTGAACTAAGAAAGCCGGTTCACACGAACGACACGAAGGTCACTAAGAGACGGTCAACGCTTGTCTGCAGCGGTAGTCACGGCGGACGCGTTCCTCAGGTCCTGCAAGTCCTTCATCGTCTTCGCCCACTTCTTCTTGTCGCGCTTCACCGCGTTCTGCGCCGCAGCGTCAGCATAGAACTGCAGGATGTTCTCCCGTAGCGCCGGTGTCAGCGCGCGGAAGTGCCGCTGCGCCATCATGTCGAGCAGCTTGGCGTAGCTCTTGTCCGTGAGCTTGTATTCGCCGGACGCGGTCGGGCGGCCGGTATCGAAGTCGCGGTTGGGCAGTTGCGGCGGGCCGCCCGGCACCTGCCTCAACCGCATGTCGTAGGCGTCCATCACCCGATTCACGCTGGCGAGGTACAGGTTTTCCGTCGCCGGCGTCGGCACCTGGAACGACATTGCCTTCAGCGGGCCGATCTTAGGCAGGATCTTCACGATCAACGCCAGGATCTTCGCTCCCAGGCCGGGGCGGTAGTATTTGGTGCCGAACTCGCGCTCGTAATCGGCGCGCGAGAGATTGTAGATGTACTTCTGCCGGGCGCGAGTGGGCGGATCGGCGGGGATCTGGTCTTTGGGCAGCAAGGTCAGCGCCACCCGGGTGAACTGCGGGATCAGCTTGTACACCGCGTGGCGGAAGCTGCCGACAGCCTTATCGAGGTCGGGCATCAGGTCGGTAAGATCGATTCCGTAAGTCTCGCGAAAGGCGCGCTGCAGCAGCGGCGTCGCAATGGCGAAGCCGATGAAGTCGTGGTACTGGTCCGAGGTGTAGTGGCCCTTCGCCACCTGCTCGACGTCGAAGCCGAACTCGGTGCGGATGTGCGCGGTGGGACTGTCCTCGTAGGTCGGGTTTCCGTACTTGGCCTGCAGCTTGGGAAAGACCATGCCCACGGACCGATTGATCGCCGGATGGCCGCCGGTATCGGCTTCGTAATGCGACAGCGCGCCGAGCGCGAAGGCGTATTCGTTCAGCGTTTGGGCGTTGCGCAGCAACGATTCGACGAAGTCGCCGCTGCGCACGTAGTGCACCAGGTCGCTGAACAGCTTGTTCCCGTGCGGGTAGTAGCCCATGTCGTGGATGAGGCTGCCGCCGTAAGCGTAGGCATGCGCCTCGGTCAACTGCGCGTCGCTGACGTTGGGAAAGCGCTGGCGCAGCAGCGGCACGAGGTGGTCCTTCCAGGCGAGGTCGATGATCTGCTCGTGTCCCAGCACCGAGTAGGCGAGGCTCTGGGACGCGCCGAGACACAGCAGCAGCGCGAGCAGCAGGGCAGCAGTGGGTCGCAGGGGCAGCAACCCTGGTGGGATGGCGCAAGCTGGCGCGCTGGTTGGTCGGAGATTGGAGATTGCATGATTTCAGATTTTTCAGATCGAAGATTTCAGATTTAGTTTCTTTGTCATCTTGAGCGAAGCGAAGGATATATTTTTTTTGGCAACGAACGAAACGCATAGATCCTTCGCTTCGCTCAGGAGGACACCTCGAAAGGCTGCTGAAGCTCCGCGAAAAAAGAAAAGGGCGACCTCTCAGGTCGCCCCGGGGAAAGACTTGCAGCCGTGCTACGCGGTCTTGCGTTGCGCCTGCGAAGAGAAAAACTTCCTGGCGCGCTCCGCGGTTTCCTGCTCGGACAAGTCCTCCTT
>DASUBK010000218.1:0-5287 GCA_035763305.1 Terriglobales bacterium
AACGCCCAGAGCGCCGCCATTCGCGCCCAGGTAGGCGGGGCCGGCGGGATCGTTCTGCAGCGTGAAGGTAAAGCCTTCGCCCGGAGTCGTGCCGAAGCTGTTGATCTGGTAGGTGAAGGTGGTGTCGAAGCCGCTGCCGAGCGACTGCTGGCCGGTGGTCCAGATGCTGCCGGCCGCCTGCAGCGTGGTGTTCGTCAGTTGCAGCGAGTTGAACGGCACTACGGTACCGGCGCCGGTGGCGCTGCGGTTGGGCGTAATGGCATGAATCGCGACATTGAGCCCGGTGGAATCGTCGCCGCTGCCGCTCGATTTGACGACAAAGTCTACGTGGGTATTCGCCGTGGTCACGTTCAGGTACACGGTGAAGGGGAACGCAGGGTTCGCGCTGCTGAGAAAGCCGGTGCGCGCGAAAGCGCTATTGACCATCACCTGCACGGTTGCATTCGACGTCTTCTGCGGCAGGGCGCTGAACACGCCCTGCACCACGTAGAAGCCGGTGGACGGCGCCGTCCAGCGGGCGATGGAGAGATACCCCGGGCTGGTCGGATCAGGCGTCAACACCAGCATGTTGGTGGGGATGCTCCCGCCGGCGCCGACGGTGTTGTGGAAGATGGCAGAAGCTCCGCCGCCGCCGGTCCACTCGTCGCGATCGGCGAAGCTGGTCGCCGGATTCAGGTAAGTGGTGTAATTGACGAAGGTGCCGCTGGTGCTGCCCGCCCTGGCGCCGTACGTCCAGGCGCCGCCGGGATTGGTCGTCGTGCTCCAATTCTGGGCGACATTCCAGTCGGTCTGCGCCGCTGCCAGAGTCGCGGCGAACAGCAACATCACCACAACAAACGATCGTGTACGCGCCATGTGGACCTCCGAACTTCGGTGTTGAGCCGTACCATTCCTACGAGCCCTACCAACGAACTTCTTGGGGGAGGTTCACCGACCGTTCTACTGTGCTGCGGCCATTGGGACAATGTGACGGAAGGGATTACGACCTTCGGAGTCGTACGACGAAAGTAACGGCCAGAGACCAGCATTTTTTTGCGTCGGCGTTGCTTCCCCTTGAAGACAAACGCCTTAGACCAGAGTTGCTGGAAGCATACGACGCTCCCGAAAAGGCGAGAATGACCAACGGGATACGTCCTTGGTGCCCCTGCGGGAGGAGGGTTGCCGCAGCGGCGGCGTTGTGGTGTTCTGTCGCGGAGGATCGGAGGACGACATAAGCAATGAAACGCTTGTCGTGGATGGTCATGGCCGTGGTGGCGACGGCAGCACTGGCGCAGGGCCAGTCGCGAGCGGAAAAGGACGGCCGCAAGGCGGCGCACGAGGTGGCGCGCGCCATGGGTTTGAAGGACCAGCAGGAGATCCGGGCGCTGCGGGCCACCTTCACCCAGGGCGAAGGCGCCGGCGCCAGTACCGTCACGGCGACCATCCTGGAGCCCGACCACATGCGGGCGGAGATCAAGTCGGCACGGGGCACCATGACGGCGGTGTTCACCCCGCAGGACGCCTTCCTGGTGGCGCCGGATGGCTCGGTGCATGACGTCCCCGCCTATCAGAAGCAGGAGAGCCTGGAGCAGATTGTGCGCGATCCCCTCTACCTGGCCAGCCACTGGAAGGACCCCGACATCCGCTTTTCGCAGATTGGCAGCGACCGGGTAAACGGCGTCCCGGCGGAAATCGTGGACATTGCAGCCGGCGCGGTGAGGGTGCGGTGGTTTGTCGAGGAGAAAAGCAAGCGACTGGTGCGCGAGGAATACCTGGCAGTGGGCGAGCATGGACGGATCAGCGCGGCCACGGACCTGTCGGACTGGCGCGCCATGGGCGGGCTGGTGGTGCCTGCAAAGCATGAGAACTACCAGGACGGAAGGCCTACGTCCGTGGTGACGCAGACGGGGCTGGAGGTCAATCCCGCGGTAGACGCGAAGGCATTCGAGCGGCCGGCGGCGCGGTAAAACCGACGGAATCAGGAATGGTGCGCGGGCGTTTCCTGATGGAAGACCAACTGCCAATCACGGCCGTGGCGCACCCAGAGCGAGCTGGCGTATTCCTTGTCGGGCAGGCTATGGCCGGCGACGCTGGCCTTCACCCGCAGGTCGTACGTCAGCAGGGCGGCGCCCGGGCCGAGTTGGCGCACTTTGAAGTTCTCCATATCGTATTGCGACACGTCGATGTACTGGATCTTGGAAATCAGTTGCTGGCGGGTGAAAACCAGTCCGTTAAAGGCGACGAAGATGAGGTTGGGGTCGAGCATCCGCTGCAGCGCGTCGGCTTTCTTCTGCGTCTGCGCGGCGGCGAGAGACTTCTCGTTGTTGACCAGTTGATTGCGAAACGCTCCGGCGCCCGGATCCGCCGAGGAATCCGGGCGGAAGGATGCCGCTTCCGCGGTGTCGATGAAATGCTGGGCCATGTGCGCCTGGGGCGCTGCGATTCCCAGTTCCTGGACTGCGTAAGCCACCGCGAGCAATAGCAGCAAGACAGCAGCGGCCTTGATTCCCGGCACTCCCCTTCTCTCCCCCATGTTTGTCCCCCAGCCGCTGAAGCCGCTGCAAATTTCGCTATCACAACCGGCACGACTGAAGTCGTGCCCTCCCGCCGCGGCGGCCAAATTGCAGCCGCGTTGGCGCACGGAAACGGTCCCGCCCGGCAGCGCGGGCGAACTACTGTTGAGATTGGATGCGGACGGCGAGGTCGGAGCGGGACAGCGTCACCTGCTCACCGGTGGCGAGGTTCTTCAGCGCGAACTGGTTGGAGGCAACCTCGTTCTCGCCCACGATCACGGCGAAGCGCGCCCCCAGCTTGCTGGCGGTTTCCAGCGACTTCTTCAGGCGAAAGCTTTCGTCACCGAGCTCGATGATCAGGTCGTGGCGGCGCAGTTCGCGGGCCAGCCGGGCGGCTTCGCGGTTCATGCCCGCGCCCAGTGGAGCGATGTAAGCGTCGGCCGGCTTGAGGATGGCGGGCGACTGCTCCTGCAGCGACATGACCAGGCGGTCCTCGCCGATGGCGAAGCCAATGCCGGGCGCGCGCGGGCCGCCTAACGTTTCCGATAATCCGTCGTAACGGCCGCCGCCGAGGATGGCGTTCTGCGCTCCCAGCGCGCCGTGGGTGAACTCGAAGGCGGTCTTCTGGTAGTAGTCGAGGCCGCGCACCAGGCGGCTGTTGATCTCGTAGGGGATCGCCAGCGCGTCGAGGATGGCGCGCACCTGTTCGAAGTGCCGGCGGCAGTCGTCGTCGAGGTAGTCCATCATGCGCGGCAGCTTGTCGATGATGGGCTGGTCGGCGGGCACCTTGCAGTCGAGCACGCGTAAGGGGTTGGTCACGGCGCGGCGCTGGCAGTCCACGCACATCTGCGCCACCACCGGCGCGATGGCGGCGCGCAGGGCCTCGTGATAGCGCGGGCGATCGTTGGGGCAGCCCACCGAATTGAGTTCCAGGCGCCAGCCCTGCACGCCGAGGCGGTCGAGCAGGGTGGCGAGCATTTCCAGGATTTCGGCGTCGCGCGCCGGCGATTCGCTGCCGGCCGCGGGCGGCCCCAGGATCTCGGCGCCGATCTGGAAGAACTGGCGGTAGCGGCCCTTCTGCGGGCGCTCGCGGCGGAACTGCGGTCCGATGTAGTAAAGCTTCTGCAGGCCGGGGCGCTCCCACAGCTTGTGCTCGATGTAGGCGCGCACCACGCCGGCGGTGTTCTCGGGACGAAGGGTGAGGGACTGGCCTTTGTCCGACTCGGCGCGGCCGCGGTCCTCCCAGGTGAACATTTCCTTGGAGACGATATCGGTTTCCTCGCCTACGCCACGGGCGAACAGCTCGGTGGATTCGAACACCGGGGTGCGGATTTCGTGGAAGTTGTAGGAGCGGAAGACGTCGCGCGCGGCGGCATCCACGAAGTTCCACAGTTCGGTGTCGGGCGGCAGCAGGTCGCGGGTACCGCGCGGCGCCTTGATCACTGGATCTCCTGTTCCAAGCCAGCCATCTTCAACAGGTGACGCAGCAATCCTGATTTCAGCGGCTTGTTCCCATGGACCGGGACTGACAGTCTTACGATTGAGCCGGGCTTGCCTAGTATGTGGTGACTACCATTGATGCGGAGCAACTTCCATCCGTGCCGCTCGAGCAGGGCGAGGAGCTCTTTGCCCGGGTACGATTTCATACAGCGACTTCAATGACTTCGTCGCGGCCGGTGCGCTTCGGTTCCTGCACATCGACAGACAGACAGCCTTGAATCGCTTCTTTCAGATTATCAATGAGCTCGGGCATGGTTTCGCCCTGAGTCGCACAGCCCGGGATGGCCGGCACTTCGGCCCAAAATCCGCCTTCTTCGGCTTCGTGGATCACCGCTTTGATCACCATGTCGTCACCTGCCCGTATTGTAGCGGAGGCGTAAAGCACGTCACCGAATTTCAACTCGCCGGGCGTTCGAGTCCGGATACGGGTACTCCATGCGCCGCGCGGTGGCGCGGGCGACCGCCTCGCCGAAGTAGCGCTTCACCACCAGCAGCGCCATATCGATGCCGGCGGAGATGCCGGCCGAGGTCAGGATGTTCCCTTCTTCGACCACGTGCTGGTCGCGCAGGACCTTGACCGCCGGGAAACGCTGCTGCATGTCGTCGAGCACCGACCAGTGGGTGGTGGCGCGCTTTTCCGCCAGCAACCCGGCGGAGGCGAGGATCAGCGATCCGGTGCAGACCGACGTGGTCAACTCGGCTTCGGCGGAGCGGGCCTGGATCCACTGCAGCAGGCACAGGTTGGTCATCTGCTGGCGCGCGCCGATGCCGCCCGGCACCACCAGCACGTCGAGCCTGGGGCAGCTTTCCAGGTTGTGCTCGGGCACGACCTTCATGCCGCCGACGGTGGTGATGGTCTCCTTCTTTTCCGCGACCAGGAAGACGTCGAAGGGCGAAGCGTCGTTGGCGCGCTCGGATTCGTTCAGGCGGGTAACGGAGAAGACCTCGAAAGGCCCGCAGAAATCAAGGACTTCGATGTTGGGGAAGATGAGGATGCCGACGGTTTTCTTCATTGCCGAATGCCGATTGCCGATTGCCAACCAACAGCGCCGAGCGGAGCCGCGTCTATTTCGCGTGATATTGGTCGCGAGAAAACCAGTTGTATAGGTCGTGGAGTTCTTCCCCCGTCGGCGGATTCAGAAGCACTCTTTCTGAACCACGTACCCAATACAATTCAAAATCTCCATTATCAGGGCCCTCTTCGATCGCTGACACACCGTCAACGACGGTGAACAATCCAAAGGTCGCCATGTGCACCGCTTCCACAATCACCAATTCGACATTCTTTCGATCGG
>DASUBK010000219.1:0-11864 GCA_035763305.1 Terriglobales bacterium
TTACCCACGACCTGCTCACCGTGGAAGCGACCGGCGATTACGCCAGCGCCAAGGACATGCTGACGCGGCTGGCGGTCATTCGGCCCGAGGTGCAGACGCAACTGGCGCGCCTGCAGGCAATCCCGGTGGACATCGATCCGCAGTACGTCACCGCCGACGACCTCGCGCCGGAGAACGGCAAGCCGCGCGCCCGCACCCCGCGACGGGGGCATAAGCCGAAGCGGGTCCGGCACTAGAACGATTTGGTAATTGGGTGATTTGGTGATTGGACTAGGTCCTTGGATTCCGGGCCAATCACCCAATCGCTATATCACCCAATTTTTCACGCTGCCACTTGCTGTTCCGGGTCGGGCCTGGCTGCTGCCGGCACCTCCTGGGCGGCCAGCAGCGGGCGTCCCTTGCGCATCACGTATTCCAGCCACGCGCCCGCGGCCTGCGAAGTCACGATCGCCAGCAGCACCAGCGCGGTGTAGAAGCGCGCGTTCACAATTCCGGCGTCGAACGCCACCGAAGCCAACACGATGCCCGGGCCTCCGCGCGCGTTGGTGGCGACCGCCAGGTTGATGGCATCCAGCCCGCGGAATCCCGCCGCGCGCGCTCCCAGCCCGGCGGAGAGCAGCTTCAGCGCGCAGCCGCCGATGACCAGCGCCGCGAACATCAGCAGCGAAAAATCGCGCTGCAGGTTCAGGCGATAGCCGACCACGGCGAAGTAGATGGGAATGAAGATGCCGTAGGAAACCTTGCTCAGGCTCTCGAAGGAGTCGGAGAGCAGCTCGGGATCGCAGCCGGCGGCGAAGCCTGCGAGGAAGGCAGCGAAGACCAGGCTTACGCCCATGACCGCCGCCACGGCGGCATAGGCGAACAGCACCGCGCACAGATAACCTGTGGGCGATGCCTTGGCCAGCAGGTTCCAGCGCGCCCGGTGAAGGCGGCGCAGCAGCGGCGGACCCAGCACCAGCCCTACGCTGAAATAAAGGATGGAATTGAAGACGTGCCACGCGACTGCGGAGCGCGACAATGCCGCCGCGCCGGCCAGCGAGGTCGCCACCGCCAGCACCGCCCACAGCGCGATGTCCTCCATCACCGCCACGCCCAGCACCAGGCGGGCGAAGCGCGTGTGCAGGATTCCCATGTCGTGGAAGATGCGCGAGATGACGGGAATCGAGGTCACCGAAACCGCGATGCCCAGCACCAGCAGGGTTGCGGTGCGCTGGTGCGCGACGCCGGAGAGGGCATCGAGGGGAAGCCATCCCGCCGCCAGCATCACCAGCACGAAGGGCAGGAGAGTGCCCAGTCCGCCCAGCCACATGGTTTCGCGGCGTTCGTCGCGGCCGAAGAGGCGCCGCGTCTCGGCGCCGGAGTGGAACATCAGCAGCAGCATGCCCAGCGTGTAGAGGAAGCCGAGCACCGCGTGGTCGGGCGAACTCGCCGACTCGGAAACCGGAAAAATCGTTGCGCTGAAATGAGGAGCGAAGCGCGCCAGGCACGACGGCCCCAGGATCAGGCCGGCGAGGATCTCGCCGATCACGCGCGGCTGCCGCAGGCGCGTGAATAGCAGGCCCAGAAGATGGCTGCAGGCGATGAGTAATAGGAGGACGAGCGCAAAGCTTCCGAATTGTGCTTCTGTCATTGGTTCGGCCCTGAACAGCAGATTGGATGAGGCTTTGCGGGCTGCTGCTGCCTGTGATTAAGACTGAGCCGGGATCGAAGAAGGAGTGAAGGCGGCGCGGCGGCGGATCAGGAACCACAGCGGTACCGAGATGGTCAGCAGCGATACCGCCACGCCAGCCAGGAATGCGGAGGTGGGGAGGAGGCGGGCATGCGGCGCCGGCTGCGGAAGCCACGCCGGCAACGCGCTCATCAGCAGGAGATAGCGGCCGGGCAGCAGCATCATGGTGGCAGAATTGACGATGGCGAAGAGAAAGTATGCCAGCGCCACCTGGAACGCGCGCCGCTCGAGTCGCAGCAGGCCGCGGCCGATGTAGAAGCACACGGCGCCGGTCAGCAGATAGAACGCCGCGCCGGTCCAGCCGTTCAACACCAGGCCCAGGAGATAGGCGGGGAAGCGAATGATGACGGCCGGCAGCACGAAGAAGCTGGAGATCAACAGCCACCAGCCGATGATCACGATGCTCAACGGGCGCGGGTCGGTCCGGGGCGCGCTTGTACCGAACTCGGCTTTCACCCCGGCGCGGGTGAAGTACACCGCCCAAAGCACGCCCAGGGCGGCGAACGAGCCGTAGAAGGCTGCAATGAAAAGGCGGATGTTGATGGGCGGCGCGCTCCCGCTCGGCGGCGGCAAAGGGATGAGCATCACCACCACCAGCGACAACAGGCAGGTGGCCGCCATCAGACAACTGAAGATCAGGATGGAGATTCGCGACCAGCGATCGCGGCGGAAGAGCCCGATGCCGGTCGCCATCCCCCAGGCGGCGCCGGCCAGCATCAGGCCCGCGGCCAGATACATTCCGGCGCGGACGCCGGGCGGAAACGGCCCGGCCTTGGCCGGCATGATGAAGGGCAGAGCCAGCATCAGTCCTGCCATCGCCAGCAGCAACAGCGATCCCACAAGCGCGACCGCCGCCGAGATGTAGATTCCCACCCGGTGGTTCATCTTTGTGCGCGAGTGTACAACGGTTTTGCCGCTGCGTTTGTTACCATCGGGGCGCATCTTCCGGACAGATTGATAGCGGCACCGCGGCAATCGCGGGAAGGGAGCGGCGCGCATGGGGATCGTCTGGGGCCTCGTGGTAGGAGCGGTAATCGGAATATTCTCCGGCCTGGTGGGCGTGGGCGGCGGCGTCCTGCTGGTGCCGATCCTGGTGTACGGTTTCAAGATGAATCAGAAGATGGCGCAGGGCACCTCGCTCGCCATGCTGCTGCCGCCCACGGGGATTCTCGCCTTTCTCGAGTACTACAAGACCGGCAACGCCGACTTGAAGCTGGGCCTGCTGGTTGCGATTGGCGTCCTGGTCGGCGGTTACTTCGGCGGGCTGTGGGCGCAGGACATCCCGGTCAACACCCTGCGCAAGATCTTCGCGGTCTTTCTGGCCGCGGTCGCGGTCAAGATGTTCTTCCAGAAATAGCCGATGCGGGCGCCATCCTGTAAGCTGAAACAACTGGAGAGCGGCGAATCCTGATGTCCTACACAATCTCATTTGTCGGCGCGTTGTTCGGAGCGGCCACCATGGCCGGCTTTCTCGGCGCACTGCTGGGCGTGGGCGGCGGC
Organism: Terriglobales bacterium; assembly: GCA_035763305.1. Lineage (GTDB taxonomy): Bacteria > Acidobacteriota > Terriglobia > Terriglobales > Acidobacteriaceae > DASUBK01. The sequence goes on from DASUBK010000219.1 coordinate 3,230, forward strand.
GTGTTCATCGTGCCGGTCATGGTGCTGATGTTCCACCTGCCGATGAAGATCGCGGTGGCCACCAGCATCGTTTCGGTGATCGCCACCTCGAACGCCGGCGGCTCCAAGTACGTGGATCAGCGCATCACCAACCTCAAGCTGGCGATGTTCCTGGAGATCGCCACCACCGCGGGCGCGCTCTCCGGCGCGGTGCTGGCCCTCTACCTGCGCGAATGGCTGATGCTGCTGATTTTCGCCTTCATGCTCGCCTACATGGCGTGGGCGGCCTTCAGCACCCGCAACCTCGACGACAAGCGCATCGCCGAGGGCAGCTTCGCCAGCGCGCGCCAGGACCGCCTCTCCCACTTCCTCGACCTGCGCGGCGATTACCACGATCTGGCCGCCAAGCGCACGGTCGAGTATGTGATCTGCGGCGCGCCCATCGGCTCGGCGATCGCCTTTCTGGCCGGTGTGGCCTCCGGACTGCTCGGCGTCGGCGGCGGCGTGCTGAAGGTCTCGGCCATGAATAAATACATGAACGTGCCGATGAAGGTTGCGGTCGGGACCAGCAAGCTGATGATCGGAGTCACCGCCTGCGTCGGTTCCATCCTCTTCTTCATGGCCGGGCTGATTCACTTCGCGGTGGTCGCCCCGGTAGCATTGGGCACCACCTTCGGCGCCACCCTGGGCACCATGATCATGAACCGCCTGCACAGCGTGCAGCTCAAGTGGCTCTTTGCCGCGCTGATGATTTACCTGGCGTACGGCATGGTCGCCAAGGCGCTGGCGCTGCGCTTCAACCTGCACCTTCCGAGCCTGGCATGAGCACGCAAGAGCAAAATCGCGACGCCAAGGGACAGGAAAACGTCTACGCCGACGTCTACACCGTTCTGTTGGGGGGAATGATCGTCAGCACGGCGCTGTTTGCCTTTGGCTTGATTCGCGCCATGATGCTGCACACCTACTTCCCCCTGACCGAGGAGTGGGTGCGCTCCCACTATCACTGGAGCGTGGTGGTGCACGGGCTGGCGGCGATGGATCCCACGACGCTGATGATGGTCGCCACCATTCTGCTGATCCTCACCCCGGTGGCGCGGGTCATCGTTTCCATTTATGCGTTCTGGGTGGACCACGACCACAAGTACGTTGCCGTCACCAGCATCGTGCTGTTCATCATGGTGCTGACGTACGCGCTGTCGAAGGCTGGGCTGCAGTAGGCGCCAGTACGTGCTGCAAGGCGCCGCGCAGCTCCGGGTAGGTGAAGCGGAAGCCCGCCGCCTGCGCTACCACCGGCTGCACCCGCTGGCTCGCCAGAAGCAGTTCGCGCCCCATCTCTCCCAGCAACACTTTGACCACCGCCGCGGGCAGGGGAAACAGCGTGGGACGGTGCAGTTGCTCGCCCAACGCGCGCGTGAACTCGGAATTGCGTACCGGGTTTGGCGCCACGGCATTCACCGGCCCGTGCAGCTGCGGGTTCTGCAGGGCGAACGCGATGAGCGACACGGCGTCGTGCAGGTCGATCCAGCTCATCCACTGCCGTCCCGAACCGACACGGCCGCCCAGGCCGGCGCGAAAGGGCGGCAGCATCCGCGGCAGCGCTCCTCCGTGGGCGCTCAGCACTACGCCGAAGCGCAGGCACACGGTGCGCACTCCGGCGCGCGCGGCCGCCTGTGTCGCTTGCTCCCACTGTTGGACTACGTCGGCCAGAAAGCCGGTGCCGGGCGCGCTGCTCTCGGTCAGCATTTCGTCGCCGCGATCGCCATAAATGCCGATCGCCGACGCCGTCACCAGCACCGCCGGCTTACGACCGTTGAGCGCGAAGCTTTCCGCCAGGCTGCGGGTTCCGCCAACGCGGGAAGCGAGGATCTCTTCCTTCTGCGCTGCCGACCAGCGCGCCGCGGCGATATTCCGGCCCGCCAGGTGCACCACGCCTTCCATGCCATCGAAGGTGGCGGAATCCGGCGGGGCGGAGGGATTCCACGGCCGCTCATCGGCAGCGCCCGCGGGACGGCGCACGAAGCGAAACACTTCATGCCCCTGCTGGCGCAGATGCGTCACCAAAGCGCTACCGATGAGCCCGGATGCGCCCGTGACGGCGACCTTCATGTTCCGAATGGTACTCCACGAAGGTGGATGAAGCGAGCTACATTCGCTAGGGACTCTGATGAGGCAAGAAAGCGCGCCCCGGCGGGGGTGTGGCTCGAACCGTGCTTCGCGGAGCGGCTTCTGCAGTCCCGCTCGGCGGCGAAGAATCAGTAACCTGGAGAGCCGCCCTGCTCAGCCTATAATCGGATATGGCCACCCTGCGGCAGCAGTTCGCCACGAACGTGCTCCGGGTCACGCGCTTCCGTGACCTGGTGCGCCAGGTGCGCCAGTACCGGCCCAACGACGATCTCGAAATCATCAAGAAAGCTTACGAGACCTCGCTGCGCCACCATACCGGCCAGGTGCGCGCCTCGGGCGAGCCCTACCTGGTCCATCCCCTCGAAGTGGCTTGCGTGCTGGCGGAAACCAAGCTCGATCCTGTGGCCATCGCCGCCGGCCTGCTGCACGACGCCGTCGAAGACACCACCATGACGGTGCAGGAGATCGAGAAAGAGTTCGGCGAGCAGGTGGCGCACATCGTCGAAGGCGTCACCAAGATCAGCAAAATCGACTTTGCCAGCCGCGAGGAGCGCCAGGCCGAGAACCTGCGCAAGATGATGCTCGCCATGGTGGACGACATCCGCGTGGTGCTCATCAAGCTGGCCGACCGCCTGCACAACATGCGCACCCTGGAGCATCTTCCGCCGGAGCGCCAGCAGCGCATCGCCAAGGAGACCCTCGATATCTACGCGCCCATCGCCCACCGCCTCGGCATGGGCAAAATCCGCGGCGAGCTCGAGGACCTCGCCTTCCGCTACGTGGATCCCATCGGCTACCAGCAGGTGCACAAGGAAGTCGAATCGCGGCGCAAGGCGGGCGAAGAGTTTCTCTCCGGCGTGGTGAAGGAAATCCAGGAGAAGCTGAAGGAGGCCGGGATCCAGGCGCGGGTGGAGAGCCGCATCAAGCGCCTGTTCAGCATCCAGCAGAAGCTGCTGCGGCAGCGCATCACCGTGGACCAGATGTACGACCTGTTCGCGGTGCGCATCATCACCCAGTCGGTGCAGGACTGCTATGCCGTACTGGGCGCTATCCACAACCGCTGGCGGCCGGTGCCCGGACGCATCAAGGACCACATCGCCATGCCGCGGCCGAACTTCTACCAGTCGCTGCACACCTCGGTGATCGCCGACGACGGCCAGCCTTTCGAAGTGCAGATCCGCACCGAGGAGATGCACAAGATGGCGGAGGAGGGCATCGCGGCGCACTGGAAGTACAAGGACGGCCCGGTGTCGGCGCGCGACGAGCAGCGCCTCGCCTGGCTGCGGCAGGTGGTGGAGTGGCAGCGCGACATCTCCGATCCCAACGAGTTCCTCTCCACGCTGAAGATCGATCTCTACCCCGAGGAGGTGTACACCTTCACCCCCAAGGGCAAGGTGGTGGTACTGCCGCGCGATGCCACGCCGCTGGATTTCGCTTACACCATCCACACCGACGTCGGCCACACCTGCGTCGGCGCCAAGGTCAACGGGCGCATGGTGCCGCTGCGCTACAAGCTGCGCTCCGGCGACATCGTGGAGATCATCACCCAGAAAGAGCACAAGCCTAGCCGCGACTGGCTGGCGCTGGTCAAGTCCAGCCGCGCGCGGCAGAAGATCAAGCACTGGCTCAACGTCCACCAGCGCGAGCGCGCCATCGAAATCGGCCGCAAGCTGATCGAGAAGGAAGCCCGCAAGTACCGCATTGCGCTGAAGGAGATCAAGGACGAGCACTTCGAGAAGGTCGCGGGCGACATGGGGCTGGGCCGTCCCGACGACTTGATGGCCGGCATCGGCTACGGCAAGTATTCCGCCCGCCAGGTGCTGGCGCGGCTCTCGCCGGCGGCGGCGCAGGCCGAGGCGCCGGCAGAGGCGGAAGAAAAGCCGGGCACGTTCTCCAGCGTGGTGCGGCGCGTCTTCGGCGGCGATACCCACGCCATCACCGTCAAGGGCCACGACGACCTGCTGGTGTACCGCGCCCGCTGCTGCAATCCCATCCGCGGCGAGGACATCGTCGGCTACGTGACTCGCGGCAAGGGCGTGGCGGTGCACGCCAAGGAATGTCCCAACGTCACCAACCTGATGTACGAGTCGGATCGCCGCATCGACGTCGAGTGGGCGCGAATCACCAAGGCCGATGGCGCGGTCGCCGAATACCCCGTCAAGCTCACCCTCTTCACCGACGACCGCTCCGGCATGCTGAAAGAGATCACCGCCATCGTCAGCGACGACAACACCAACATCCGCAACATCGAGACCCGCACCGCCAATTCGCAGGCGACCATCGACATGGTGCTCGACATCGCCGACCTGCGGCACCTGGAGCGCATCATCCTGGGCCTGCGCAAGATCCCCGGCGTGCACGACGTGCAGAGGGTGCAGAAGATCTGATTTTTCACGTCGGGGGGGGGGCGGCCGGCTTCCGCAACAGCTATGCCTTCAATCGCGCCGAAGACATCGGCGTTAGTGGCCTTGGTGAAACCTTCGTGCCCTTCGTGTGAACCGGGCCCGCTGAACGGCGTTACCTGTCCGATCCCGGACAGCCGCGTCTCAAAAACGCGCAGGCGAATTTTCTTGTGCGTTTTCCTGACAAGTTGAATCAGTAACTTACGCCGATTCCGGTGGGCAGAAAGATTGCCTCCAACAACCCGGCGAGGGTGCGCCTGTAGCCGGCGTGTGACCCCTATCTATCTGGAGGATGAGGAATGCGTGTTTGGATGATCGGAGTATTAGTTGGAATTGCCGCGGCTGCCGTGGCGCAGCAACCCCCCCAGAGCTCTCCTACCCTGAAGAGCATCCTGCTGCAGGAACTGCGGGAAACTCATAATCAGAAGAACTGGTTTGTCTCCGAGAAGGAAGCGGCGGGCGGGCTCACGGCCGAGCAGGCAGCCTGGAGCGACGGCAAGAACCACTCCGTCGGACAACTGGTGGAGCACCTGAACTACTGGAACTCGGCCAACCTGGCCAGGCTCAAGAAGCAGCCGGTAAAGAAAGTCGACAACAACGACGACACCTTCACCTTCGATCCCCAGCACTGGGACGCAGCGCAGCAGCAGTTCGATCAAGTCATGACCGAGTGGGAAGATTACGTGCAGTCGGCGGACGACGCGACGATCGCGAAGGTCGCGCCCACCGTCGCCCGCATCGCCCAGCACAATGCCTATCACCTCGCCGAGATGGTGACCTCGCGCAAGAAGCAGGGGTCCTGGAATCCCGAGAGCGGCGTGAAATAAGACCGCCCAGGCCCGTTTCTTTCAGTTGATGGAGGCCGGTCGACCTCGACCGGCCTCGTCTCGTTTGCCTGCCTACGCGACCTTGCCCGGGCGCTTTTCGTTTGTCTTCACGTCTCCCTCCGCGTCAGTGCGCAGCTTCTCGTGCCGCACGGTCTCGTTGACGCGCTGCGTATCCTCGACCGGCCGCTTGCTGACCGAAACTTCTTCCCGGACCTCGGGGCGCTTTTCTACCCGCACCTGCTCTTCGGAGACCGGCACCCGTATCTCCTGCTTCCTGCCGATCTCGCCGGACGCCGCCTGGCCGCTGGCCGGGTGCCGTTCGATGACGACCTCTTCCCGCCGTACCGGCACGTCGATCCGCTGCTGCTCGGTAACCGTTTCCTTGCGTACCTGGACAGCCCCACGCTGCACGCGGTCCTTGTGGACGCGCAGAGTCTCGCCCAGCAACTGGATGCGGTGTTCTCCGTCCGCCCTGTCGCCCTGCAATTCCCGGCCGGCGTGTTCGCGCGCGTTCAGGGTGCCTGCGCCGTGGAGAATTGCCTGGGCTTCGCTGCTGCGGTCGCCCGCGTCGACCGTCAGCAGCACCGCTCCGGAGCGCAGCGCCTGCTCGTAGGCGGGAATTTCCCCTGAGGGGATGCACATCTGCTGCAGGGTCTCCCACCCGCTCTTGCCGTCGAAGGTGTCCCGTTCCTCACCCTTGAATAGCGCGGCCAGCCGCTCTCCCATGCTGGACGACTGCGGGCTGCGGTCCGAGACCACCAGGCCGATGTTCTTCCTGGCGAAGCCTGCTGCGGACAGTTGCTGGATGGCCTTCTCGGCGGCGTCCTCCGACCGGTACAGGCCGGCTACAGTGCCGCAATCGTTCGAATTCCTTGCGTTCGTGTTCATGAAACACTCCTCGAAATGATTACGTGTGGTTAGAGTTTGGGATTGAGTTGGTCCTGCAATTTGGCGGCGTGATTAGTGATTCGATGCCGCGTCGAAAACCGCGGGCCAGTGCGCGTCGGGTTTTTTTGCGAGCGCGTTCGTTCGATTTTTGCGAGCGCGTTCGTTCAACTGGGTGGGGGCCGGACGACTGGTGGAGGCCGGTCGACCTCGACCGGCTCACGCCAGGTGCAGGCGAGGGCACCTGCCTGAGAGATGGCCGTGCGATACAATTTCCCGCTTTGTGGAGCGGAGAAATGTTCCGACGCATCTGCCTGTTCTTGGCCCTGTCATTCGCCCTCGCGGCCTTGGCGCAGTCCGGTCCCGATTCCCGCCACGTGACCGACCCCAAGTCACTCACCGCACCCACCAACCCGCAGGCCGGGCCCGTGCCCATCGACGACCTCTACTACACGCGCTCCATCGGCGGAGCCACCTGGTCGGCCGACGGGAAGGAGATCGCCTTCTCCACCAACCTGACCGGCCGCACGAACGTATGGAAGGTGAACGCCGCCGGCGGCTGGCCGATCCAGCTCAGCCAGTCCGACGACCGCGAACTCGGCGCCACCTGGTCGCCTGACGGCAAGTGGATCGTCTACCAGTCGGACCGCGGCGGCGCGGAAACCTACGACTTGTTCGCCATCCCCGCCGCCGGCGGCGAGGCCGTCAACCTGACCAATACGCCGCAGCTATCCGAGACCGGCCCCGTCTGGTCACGCGACGGCAAGCAGCTTCTGATCACGCTCAAGCCCAAGACCTCGCCGGTCTTCGACGCCGGCGTCTTCGACCTGGGCACACACCAGGCGCGCAATCTCACTCATGAATCCGCCCAGGACCAGGCCTGGACGCCGCGCGTCTTCGGCCCCGACGGCAAGGTCGCGTACGCCGTCCGGCGCAACGCCGGCTTCACCGACTCCAGCATCTATCGCCTCGATCTCAGCAGCGGCGCCAAGGAAGAGTTGACGCCTCACCAGGGCCAGAACCGCTTCGACGTGACCGATGTCTCGCCCGACGGCAAGACGCTGCTGATCACCGCCGACAAGCCCGGCGGCTACCCCAACGTCGCCTTGCTCGACGTGGCGACGAAGAAGATCACCTGGGTTACGGACACGCAATGGGAGGCGGGCTCCGGCAACTTCTCGCCCGACGGCAAGCGCTTCACCTACGAACTGAACGCTGACGGCCGCCTCGATGTCTATCTCGCGGACACCGCCTCGCGTGCCGCGCAAAAGCTGAATGTGCCCGCCGGCCTCAATACCTACGCCGGCGATCCGACAGCCTTCTCACCCGACGGCACGCGCCTGCTGGTGTCGCATCAGGCCTCCAACCAGCCCGGAGATCTTTGGGTGTACGACATCGCGCGGCGGCAGGCGCGGCAGCTTTCCTACTCGGCGATCGCCAGCCTCAACTCCGCCAGCCTGCCGCCCTCGCAGCTCGTGCACTACAAGTCTTTCGACGGAAAGATCATCAGCGCCTTCCTCTGGCTGCCCTTCAATCTCAAGCGCGACGGCAGCAATCCCGGCATCGTGATGCCGCACGGCGGTCCCACCGGCCAGACGGTGGACTCGTTCAACCGCACCGCCGAGGCGCTGGCCTCGCGCGGCTACGTGTGCATCGCGCCCAACGTGCGCGGCTCCACCGGCTACGGCATGGAGTTCCAGAAGGCGAACTTCCAGGACCTCGGCGGCGGCGACTTGCAGGACGAGGTGTACGCCGCGCGCTTCCTGCAGGACACCGGCTACGTGGACGGGAAGAAGATCGGCATCACCGGCGGCTCCTACGGCGGTTACATGACGCTGATGGCCATCGGCAAAACACCCGACGTCTGGGCGGCGGCCGTCGAGTCGTACGGCATCATCGACTGGCTCACCATGCTGCAGCACGAAGACCCTTACCTGCAGGAGTACGAGAAGACCCTGCTCGGCGATCCGGAGAAAGATCGCGCCGCTTACGAGAACGCTTCGCCCATCAAGTTCATTCGCAACGACAAGGCGCCGCTGCTGGTGCTGCAGGGCGAGAACGACATCCGCGTGCCCAAGGAAGAAGCTGAGCAGGTGGTACGCATCCTGCAGCAGGAAGGCAAGACGGTGGACGTCCATTACTACCCGCAGGAGGGCCACGGTTTCCAGAAGCGCGAAAACCAGGTCGACGCCATCCGCCGCACCGTGGCCTGGTTTGACAAGTACCTCAAAGGCTCGCAATAACTGAACCTTTGTGACCTTCGTGTGACCTTCGTGACCTTTGTGTGAACCAACAGGGCCGGGTTCACACGAAGGTCACGAAGGTCACACGAAGGACACGAAGTCCTACGAAAGGATCCGCTGCATGAAGGAAGTCATCGCCACCAGCAACGCGCCCAAGGCGCTGGGCCCCTACTCG
>DASUBK010000220.1:0-10211 GCA_035763305.1 Terriglobales bacterium
GTTTCCGAGTGGACGCAGGTTTTAGGCGTGGTGCTGATGACCAAACGCCTGCTCGAGAGGGGATCGAAGGAGAGCCGCCGTTGATCGGGCGTCAGTAGATTTCGCCGCCGCCTTTTGTGCTGCTGATCCGGCCGTCGCGAACGGATAAGCGGTACTGCGTTCCTCCGTCGCCCTTCCAGTGCTTGAGGTCGAAGGTGGCGCCGGTGGGGGCGAGATAGACGCTGTAGCCGTCGAGCGTCAGGGGCACATTCGCGCGCAGAGCCTCGGGCTTCGCCTCGGGGCTAATGAAGTATGCGCCCTTGCCGGTTCCTACCACCTTGCCGGCGCCGTTGGCGTCCACCAGCACGGCGCTCCTCTCATCCACGCCGATGGCGCGAGGATGATGGCCATCCTGCACCAGGCGCGCCAGGAAGACCAGCGTGCGGCCCAGGCGATCGCGCTTGGCGAAATGAGTGTCGGTGACCACATCGCGCAGGAGAGGAATCCGCAAAAAGTCCCGCACCAGGGTGATGCGGGGGTGCAGGGGATTGGCCAGGGTTTCGGCCGAGCTGAGGTTCTTGTCGTCGGGCTTGTCTCCCTGCGCCGAGTAGCTAAACTGCGGCAGGACTGCGAGGCCCGCACTGGTGCCGCCGATCGGCTTGCCCGCCGCAATGCCGGCGTTCAGCGCCTGCTGCAGCGGCGTGCCGCTCCAGTAGTTCACGTACTTCGACTGGTCGCCTCCGGTGATGAAGATCGCTTCCGCGTTGCGGACGATCTCGGCAGCCGCCGGGTCCTCCGCGTCCTGCTGGCTGAGAATGCCCAGGGTGGCGACGGAATTGAGCTGGCACAGCTTGCTCACATAGGGGTTGTATTCGTCGTCACGCGTGGCGGTGAGGATGAGGAAATCGCCGCCATCGGCTTTTTCGCACAGCCAGCGAAAGGCGTCGTCCTGATCGGCGCCGCCGCCCATCAGGGCAAGACCGAAGTCCGGCTTGGTTGCGAGGTCTGTTTTACTTCCGATGCGCGAGTAGAAGTAGCTCTGGGCCGCGCAGGGAAGCGCGACAGCGAGCATCGCGCACAGAAGAGCCTTCCACGCTGCCGACGTTATTGCGCTCATTTTCCGGACAAGCTCTTGTCGACGGCTTCGCGCACGCGCGCGGCCGCGCCTGCGTCCAGGCTCTCCATGACCACCACGCTGGCGCCCTGCTGCTGGATGGAGGCTGGTCCCTGGCTGGTCTGCCAGTTGTTGTCACCCGCCGCGGTGACGCCGGGATACCGCGAGGGAAGGTAGCCGGCGTAAATCGCCGCAAACTGGCGCGCCGCGGCCTCATCCGCCCAGCGCGAGACGTAGACCAATCCGATGTCGGAGGTCGCGTCGCTTTTCGGCTTCACGGCGTAGTACCAGCCGCCGCGCCAGGATTCCGCCAGTTTGTCGTTCTCGCCCTTTTTGCCGTAAGTGCGGATCAGGATGTTGACGTCGAACTGGCCGATGGAGCCGACGTCGTAGCGCTCGTACTTGTCCCCCAGAGCCTTGCTTAGCTCGGGGACGCGCATGTCGGCGGCTTTTTCCTCTTGGACGTAGGACGCCGGCTGCATGATCTGTCGCGTGTTCATCGGCGGCTTCTTGAAGACGTCGGCAAAGGCACGCTTTTTGCCGCCGCGCTGCAGCAGGTCGCGGGTGAAGTCCAGCCCGTAGGTGTAGGGGAAGAGGAGGAGTTGCTTCAGGTAGAGGGGCGCGCCGCTGAAGACGGGAGTGCCGTTGCCGGTTTCCATGCCGGCCTCGATGGCGTCCACAATGCGCGGCGCCTGCAGAACCGATTGGCCCGCGGGCTCGAGCAGGTAGTCGAGCATGACCGCCATCGCCTGCCCCTCGACCACCGCCGAACGAGCCGCCGACTGTTCATCGGAGCTGACCTCAGCCTGCGCGGAATCATGGTCTTTAGGGTCATCCCTCAACCATTTCTTGAGGCCGAAGTTCTGGTCCTGCAGGGCGTGCGTCAGCTCGTGCGCCATGACCGGCTTCTGCTGCTCCGGCTCCAGCCAGTCCAGCAGGTACACGGTCTTGGTGTCGGGATCGTAGTAGCCGGCGACTTGCTCGCGCAGCAGTTCGACCAGGAACTCCTGCAGCTTGAAATCGGCGGGCAGGAGGCCGAATTTTTTCAGCACCACTTCGGAGCGCTGCAGGCGCTGCGCGTCCTGGTCGTCCTTCATCCGCTTCTCGACGAATGCCTGCACCTGGTCGCGGGTCACGAACTGCTTCTTGATGCTCTGCTTCTGCGGCAGGTCGGTGTCGGCAGCGTCGAACTTGAGGATGGAATCAATCGACGCCAGCAGCTCGTTCTGCTCTTCGGCGGTGATGTGGTGGTCCGGCTTGGCTTCGGTTTGCCCCGCCGGCGCCTGCGCCTGGACGGTGATGAAGCGCGGCAGGCGGAGAATCTGGCTGTGCGCCGGCAGAACGAAGAATGCGGCCAGTAGAAGAGAGGCGGGCAGTTTCCGGATGTTCATGGGAAGGGAAGCGGGTCAACCCCGGCAGGATTGTACGCCAAATGAGAAATCGCCATCGGCGATCGGCTTTCGGCTGTCGGGGTTCAACAACGAAAAGCCGATGGCCGACGGCCGAAAGCCGCCTATGGCTTCGTCATCTTCTCCGGCTTGAGGGTGGCGTCGAACTCCTCAGCCGTCAGGTACCCGAGCTTCAGGGCCGCATCGCGCAGGCTGGTGTGCTCGACGTGCGCGGTGTGGGCGATCTTGGCCGCCTTGTCGTAGCCGACCTTGGGGGCAAGCGCAGTCACCAGCATCAGCGAGTTCTTGACGTACCAGTCGATCTTGTCGCGGTTCAGCTCGATGCCGTTGATCATGAATTCCACGTAGCCGTGGCAGGCGTCGGTGAGCAGCGTGACCGAGTGCAGGAAGTTGTAGATGATCACCGGCTTGAAGACGTTGAGTTCGAAATTGCCCTGCGAGCCAGCGAAGCCGACGGCTGCGGTGGCGCCGTGCACCTGGGCGCACACCATGGTCATGGCTTCGCACTGCGTCGGGTTGACCTTGCCGGGCATGATGGACGAGCCGGGTTCGTTCTCCGGCAGGGTCAGTTCGCCCAGCCCGCAGCGCGGCCCCGAGCCCAGCCAGCGCAGGTCGTTGGAGATTTTCATGAACGACGCCGCCAGCGTCTCCAGCGCGCCCTGGGCGAAGACCAGTTCGTCGTGCGCCGACAGGGCGGCGAACTTGTTGGGATGAGAGCGGAAGGGGAGGCCGGTGAGTTCGGCGATCTTCCGAGCGGCGCGCTCGGCAAATTCCGGGTGCGTGTTCAGGCCGGTGCCCACGGCCGTGCCGCCGATTGCCAGCTCATAGAGTCCGTCCAGCACCTGCTCCAGTCGCTTCAGGTCGCGCTGCAGCAGGCTGGCCCAGCCGCCGAATTCCTGGCCCACGGTCAGCGGCACCGCATCCTGCAGGTGGGTGCGCCCGATCTTGACCACGGCGTCGAATTGCTGCGCCTTGCGCTGGATGGCCTCCTCGACCGAGCGGATGGCGGGCATCAGCGCCCGCTTTACCCGCTCCGCGGCCGCAATGTGCATGGCCGTTGGGAAGGTGTCGTTGGAGGACTGCGACATGTTGACGTCGTCGTTGGGGTGGATGGGCTTCTTCGATCCCATCTCGCCGCCGGCGATCTCGATGGCGCGGTTGGAGATCACCTCGTTGACGTTCATGTTGGTCTGGGTGCCGCTGCCGGTCTGCCAGATGCGCAGGGGGAACTGGTCGTTGAGCTTGCCGGCGATGACCTCGTCGGCCGCCTGCGCGATCAGCTGGGCCTTGTCGGGGGAGAGTTTTCCCAGGTCCTGGTTGACCAGCGCGCAGGCTTTCTTCAGGATGCCGAAGGCGCGGATCAGCTCCGGCGGCATGGTGTCGCGGCCGATGGCGAAGTGGATCAGCGAGCGCTGCGTTTGCGCGCCCCAGTAAACGTTGGCCGGCACCTCGATCTTGCCCATGCTGTCGGATTCAATGCGAGTGCGGGTCTTCGGCTGTTCGATGGTCGTGGCCATAGCGGCTCCTGAAGAGTGCGGAATCCAAGGCGGAACAGAAGATTATAGCTCCGCTGAACGCGCCGCTTGTGCGCTCCGCCACACTGCGGTGTGATGGAAGTTGTGTGGCACGGGTCTCCGACCCGTGCTCTCGGGTCGAAGACCCGAGCCACACATCCCGAGCCACACAGATGGTCGATTACAATCGACGCCAATGCCCGACTCCACTTCCCGCGATTACGACGTCCTCATCATCGGCGCCGGCCCCAGCGGACTCGCCTCCGCCATCGAGGCCGAGCGCGCCGGCCTGCGCTCGGTCTGCATTGACAAGGGCTGTCTGGTTAACTCGCTGTATCACTACCCGGCCAACATGACATTCTTCACCACGCCGGAGCTGCTGGAGATCGGCGACATCCCCTTTCCCAGCGCGCACACCAAGCCCACGCGGGAAGAGGCATTGGAGTACTACCGCCGCGTGGCCGCGCACTACAAGCTGGAGATCCGCCAGTACCAGAAGGTGGAGCAGGTCGCCGGCCGCGACGGCGATTTTCGCGTCCACACGGCGCGCGTGCGCACCGACATCCTGGGCGCGCTGGAGAGCCATTCGGATCACGACGCGCCGATGCCGCAGGAGCGCTTCGAGTATCGCGCGCGCAAGATCGTGATCGCCACCGGCTACTACGACCTGCCCAACGTGATGCGCATCCCCGGCGAGGACCTGCCCAAGGTCTTCCACTACTACCGCGAGCCGCACCCGTTCTACGACAACGACGTGCTGGTAATCGGCGGCAAGAACTCCGCCGCCATCGCCGCGCTGGAGTTGTGGCGGCATGGCGCGCGCGTGACGCTGGTGCATCGCGGCGAGACCATGCACCCGCACGTCAAGTACTGGATCAAGCCGGACATCGAAAACCGCATCAAGGCGGGCGAGATCAAGGCCTACTTCCGCAGCTCGGTGCGGGAGATTCACCCCGACTTCGTGATGCTGGACACACCCGCGGGTGAGGTGACCGTGAAGAACAACTTCGTCTTCGCCCTCACCGGCTACCACCCGGACTTCGACTTCCTGCGCGCCCTGGGGATCCAACTCACCGCCGACGAGTGCCGCCCCAAGGTGAATGCGGAAACCCTCGAAACCAACGTCCCGGGTGTTTACGTTGCAGGAGTAATTGTCGCCGGCTCGAAGACTAACGAGATCTTCATCGAGAACGGGCGCTTCCACGGGCAGAAGATTGCCGCAGATCTGAAGATGAAATTGAGGGGGTAAACCGAGGAGGTATCTCAGTATTTCAGTACATCAGTATCTCGAGCTTGCAAGAATCGCACGCAGCGAGATACTGACTTACTGAAATACTGAAATACCCCTTAACGATCGAACCGCTCTCACCTTCGACCCGGCCTTCGCTACTGCTTCAGCACCGACTCGATAAAATCCAGCGCCCGCGGGTCGTGCGACTGGCCCAGCCAGAAGACCGCCTGCTTGCGCACCACGGGGTTGGTGTTGTTTCTGGCCACCTGGATGAGCAGGGGAACGCCCTCACCGTCGGGCATCTGGGTCAGCGCGAACACCGCCTTCTTTTTCACGTCGGTGTCGGGATCGCGCTCGATGGCGTCGGTGATGGTGCCCGCCACCTTCTTGCCCGCGCGCTGCGCCAGCCAGAACAGCGCCTGGCTGCGCACGCGCGAACTGGGATCCTGGTGGGCGGCGCGGATGAGTTCGTCCTCGGCCTGCGGCAGCTTGCTTTGCGTGAGGTCAAAGGTGAGATCGCGGCGGAAGTCGTCGTCGGCATCGTTGCGCAGCAGCGCGGCGAGCTTGTCGAGGCCGGGCTTGCCGCGCATCTGGGCCGTCCAGAAGGCCGCCTTCTTGCGCACCGACCGAGGCTGACTGGCGGCCAGCAGCTTGTCCATCTCCTGGTCGGCGGCCGGGTCGTTGGTGAAGGCGATGGCCATCACCGCCTGGCCGGCGATGCGGTCGTGCCGGTCCTCGCTGTCGGAGGAGGAAATCAGCGAAGCCAGCAACGCGACGCTATCCGCCGGCTTCGGGCTGCCCAGCCAGTACACGGTCATGCCGTCGGCATCGATGGGACAGCCGGCGCTGAAGGCCCGAACCTTCTCCGCCTTTCCGCCTTCGGAGCGCAGGAAGACGTAGAAATATCCGGTGTTCTCGAGGTGCTGCGTCGGGTTGCCGGTCTCGCTGGCAGTAATAGATACGTTGCCGCCTTCCAGGGCGCAGCCGCAGGAGCGCCCGGCGCCGTAATCCGAGTAGCAGCACATGTCGTGCTCGCCGGCGATCATGGGCGCGGCATAGGCAATCCAGGCCGGCTGGTTGGCGGCGACGATGCGTCCCACTTCGCCGCGCAGATCGGCGGTCTCGCGGTTGACCAGCTTGGCGTTCTGCATCTGCGGCGCTTGTACCGCGGCGACGGCCGCCGCGCCGCACAGCAACAACATCAGGAAGAGTCTCGTCTTCATTGCCGCACCTCTACTTGTTCAGAATTTCCAGCATGTAATCGCGCGCTTCCTTGTTGCCCATGATCGAGAGCTTCTGCACCAGGTACCGCCGCATGTCGGGATTCGTCTCCTTGCGGGCCAGGGCGACCAGGTCGGCCGCGTCGTCATTGACGAACAGCGCCTCGACGGCGGACCGCTTTGCTTCCGTGTCGCCCGAGTTGTAGACCTGCACCAGCATCGGCCGCGCCTTGTTGCCGCCGAAGATGCCCAGGCTGCGGATGGCTTTGGCGCGCACCTTCGGATCCTTGGTGGTGTTGGCGATCTGCTCGATCCCGGCCACGTCGCCGCAGATTCCCAGGCCCTGGATGATGTCGTCCTGGTCCTCGGGCGAAGAGGTGGACTGGTAAAGCTGCATCAGCTCCGACTTGGCGCCCATCGCGCCCAACTGGTGGATGGCGGAGCGCCGCAGGTCGGGATCTTTCTCGCTCTTGGCCGCCGCCAGCACCGGTTCCTGCGCGCCCGAGGTCATATAGGCCTGCAGCACGGCTTTCTTCACCCTGGTGTCGGTCGCCGAGGCGTAAATCTCCTTCAGCGTATTGGTGTAGCGCGTGCCGGAGATGCCCAGGTAGCGGATGGCCTTGATCTGCAGGTCCGGCCCCGACTGTCCCTTGGCTACGCCGCCGATAATCTGCTCCGCCTTGGGTGAATCGCTCTGCGCCAGCACGAACAGGGCGCGGTCCTTCAGCTTGGGAGAGTTGTTGGGCGAGGAGAGCACGTTCTGCAGCAGGGGAATGGCGCGCTCCGAGTCCGTGTTCATCAGGCTGTTGAGCGCCAGCAGTTTGAGGTCCTCGTCGCTCTGCGTGGCCGGATTCACCGGCTGGCCCGTCGCCTGCTTGATCTCCACTTCCAGCGCGCCGGCGTCGCGGAGCCAATTGCTTTTTGGATACTGCTGGCGCAACTGCGCGATGGCGGAGCTCGCCTCGCTGCGGCGGCCCAGCTTGTTCAGCGCATAGGCCTTCCAGTACAGCGCTGCATCGGCGCGTTTGCCCTTCAGGTCGGCGACGTCGGCGAACTTATCCGCAGCTTTTTGCCACTGGCTTTCGTCCAGATAGTCGCTGCCGTCCTTGTACAGCTCTTCCTCGCGGGCGCTGGCGGCGCTCGACTGCTGAGGAAAGAAGGATTCGCCGGGAACGGCCGGGGCGCTTGCGTCCTGCGCCAGGGTTGCGGCGGAAAGAAGAACAATCATCAGGAAAACTGCGGGACTACGTTTCATATGGTTGGCCTCGATTGAGAAGGATTGACGCCAGGGAGACGGTCCTTCACTTCATCTTTCACGTTCAACTGCACCACCCGGACTTTGAACAGCAAGCCTTTGGCTTCGATCTGGCGCTGCAGTTGTTCCAGGGCGGCGGGATCGTCGGGCGCGTGCGCCAGTTGCAGCAGCACCCGCTCGAGATCGTCCAGCACCGCGACGGTGGCGGTGTCGCCCACGCGCATTGCGGTCTGGCGGTACAAACGGTTGGCGGCCAGCAGGTCGTCGGCATGACGGCGCTCGACGGTGACATCCAGATCTTTAGGCGACTCCGCGTGGGCAATCTCGACCAGCAGCATCTCGGAGCGGTCGAGATGATCGCCCAGGGCGACCAGGAGCACGCCTTCCGGCGACGCGGTCTTGGCGGCGACGGTGGGATTCTGCGGGCGCACCCGCTCGGCGTAGCGTCCGGCGAGGAAGGCGGCAACGATCAGCGCCGCCACCGTAGCCATCGCGGCCCAACGACGCGGCATCAGCCACCAACTCGAGGCCGCCGCTTTCTCCGGCAGATGCGGCCGCAGGTTATGCCAGACCTGGGCGCCGTACTCCGTGCTGCGCGGCGGCGCCTCCGGGGCGCGGATCGCCGCCAGCACCCGCGACAGCTCCTGGAATTCGGCCCGGCACTGCGAGCACTCAGCGAGATGATGGGCCGCGGAGCGTCCCGTCTCGCCGTAGTAGTGCAGGACCAGATCGTCCTGGGTCAGGTGTTTCATCGTGCGCTCCTCATGGCCGGGGCCAGGGCCTCGCGCATCTTCTGCACCGCGCGGAAGATGCTTTGCTTGGCGGCGCCGGTGCGTACCTTCAGGGTCGCCGCGATTTCCTCCACCGAGCGGCCGTCAAAGTGGCGCAAGACGAAGGCGGTGCGTTCGACCGGGGTCAGCGACTCCATCGCTTCCTTGATCCTGGCCTGCATCTCGGCGCTGTACAGCAGGCGCTCGGCGTTGGGCTGCTCCGACGGCAGGCGCTCTTCCGGCCCCTCTTCATCTTCGGGATCCGGGATGGCCGGTTGCGGCTGCGTTTTGCGGCGGTCCAGCAGGTCCAGCGCGCAATTGCTGGCAATACGGTAGACCCAGGTGCTGAAGCTGGAGCGCCCGTCGAAGGAACCCAGGGCGCGATAGGCCTTGAGGAAGGTTTCCTGCACGATTTCCTCCGCGTCCGCCTCGTTGCCGGTCATGCGAAATGCCAGTCCGAAGATCATGGCGCTGTGCCGCTCCACCAGGGGACGGAAAGCCTCGCGGTCACCCGCGCGCACCTGCGCGACAGCGGCTGCGTCCAGGCTTTCCATTCGTCCCATTAGACAGGAGAACTACGGCGCGGTTAGGTAAGAAAGGAAGAAATCTTGCTACGGATCGAACATCCGTGGAGGGGCAAGGAAAAGGTGTTTCAGTACATCAGTATGTCAGTATCCCGACCTCAAAAGCACTCCAGATGCCAACGGCGGTTTCGAACTCGAGGTACTGACGTACTGAAATACTGAGATACCGGTTTACGGCAGCGTTACCGCTTCTTCGCCCAACTGCTGGTTGACCAGGCGCTGCAACAGGGGCTTCAAGGCTTCGCCGGTCTTTTCCAGCACGAAATCGTTTTTCGCCTCGGACCAGTCGAGCTTGAAGCTGGTGGAGAGCGCCGAGATCCAAATCTGCCGCACCGGGGCGTTGGGCGAGACCACGAAGCGCCCTGGCGGCTCCTCGAAGCTGATGTGCAGCGCGCCGGCCTGGTCCTCGACCTCGAAGTCCGCCTGCTCCTCGGCGGCGATGAGGCTGCGCTTGAGCGACTCCAGGGCAGTATCGGCCTTGCGCCGGAATTCCAATTCGTCCATGCCGCGATTATACGGAACGGCAATTGTGTGGCGAGAGTCTGCGACCCGCGCGCACGGGTCAAAGACCGGTGCCACACGTCTCGTGCCACACGGCTTTTTTTCCGCGCCGCCGCTGCTTTGGATTTATTCTCGAAAATCCCAGGAGAGTGCATTCGAGTTGAAGCCTGCCCGCCGCAAGCTGACGCTGATCCCGCTCATCGCCGCCACCTACTTCATGGTCGCCGGCGGCCCCTACGGGCTCGAAGACATCGTGCAGAAGGCGGGCTACACGAGGGCGCTGCTCATCCTGCTGATTACCCCGCTCATCTGGAGTCTTCCGGTGGCCCTGCTGGTGGGCGAGCTTTCCGCCGCGCTGCCGGAGGAGGGCGGCTACTACGCCTGGGTGCGGCGCGCGCTGGGGCCGCTGTGGGGCTTCCAGGAAGCCTGGCTCTCGCTGGTCGCCAGCATCTTCGACATGGCGATCTATCCCACCCTGTTCGTGCTCTATCTCGGTGCGCTGTGGCCCTGGGCGAGCGCGGCGTGGCACCCGGTGCTGATCGGGGGAGTGCTGATCGCGGTGTGCGCGCTATGGAATATCGGCGGGGCGCGCGCCGTGGGCGACGGCTCGGTGCTGCTGATGGCGCTGCTGCTG
>DASUBK010000221.1:0-8079 GCA_035763305.1 Terriglobales bacterium
CGAGAGCACCTGCCACGCCCGCGACGGTGTCGCCGCCTCCTTGCCGCTCAGCCTCTTGGCCAGCTTGCCGGCTTCGTCTTCCAGGTTCTTCCACGACTCCACGAAGTACTTACGCGGAATCGCCTTCTGGATATCGCGAACGTCCTTCTCCGGCAGCCGCTTGGTGAGGAAGTACATGGTGGCCGGGGCCGCGTCCACGATGTAGCCCAGTTCCTGCATCGTCTGCTTGGTCTTCTGCAGTTGCGAGAGGCCCTGGGCATCGACCTTGGCCACCGACCAGTGCGGGTTCAGGACCTTCAGCCAGTTTTCCTTTTCCAGCACCCGCATGATGTGCAGCGGATCGTCCTCGTAGGCAATGGCTTCCAGTTCGTTGCCGATGGTGCGGTCGGAGATATTCTCGATGTAGTTGCCTTCGCGGGCGGCGTCGAAGCGCGCTTGCGTGCGCTCCTCCAGCGGCCAATGGAAGCGCGCCGCCAAACGCGTCGCCCGGATCAGGCGCGACGGCTCCTCGTAGAAGGCGTAGTTGTGCAGGATGCGCAGCAGCTTGGCTTCGATGTCGGCCACGCCGTTGAAGGGATCCAGCAACAGGCCGCGCGAGCCCAGGTTCAGCGACAGCGCCATAGCGTTGACGGTGAAATCGCGACGCCGCAGGTCCTCGGTGATGGTGGCGGGCGCAATGCGGGGCGGCTTGCCCGGCTTCTCGTAGGCCGCCGAGTAGGCCATCGCGATCTCCGCCCGCACGTTGCCGGGGAACAGCACGTACAGCGCCTTGATCTCGTCGTCGCTGCCCTCGATGACCGCACCCATCTTCTCCAGTTCCTTCTGCAGCTTGAGGGCGTTGCCCTGGACGGTAAGGTCGAGATCGCGAATGGGGAAGCCGCTGATGATGTCGCGGATGGTGCCGCCGGTGACGTACAGGTTCATCTCCTGCGTCCGGGCGACTTCTTGCACCAGATTGACGGCTCGCTGCTGGTCCGGCGTGAGCCGGGATTCCATGGTGTAGATGTAATCAGCCATTCACGCTCTCGGCCGGCGCCGTGGGGGTAACGCTGCGCCGGGGTACGGCCACACCAGGTCTGACTGCGGGTAACTGTAAGAAAACAGGTAACCGCAGGCTTGACCTAGACTTCAAGGCTTTCGCCTGCGGAACCAGCTAAGTCACTACGGCTGAACCACTTAGCGACAAGTGTCCCAACTCAAACCAGAGAAGATAACACAATCGTTGAGGTTTTGGCTACTCGCAGCGTAAACGGCGCGCTCTGCCTTCCTAAAAGCGCGAAAGTGGGCACTCGGCAAGCGCCATCCAGCATCCAGCACCCAGCCGTAGACGGGATGTTGGCCCGCATTGAACCTCGTATACAGGTCGCCACCGGCCCCCAATGGCTTGCGCTGCCGAAATAGGTCATACTGCTGATTGCTGACTGCCGGCTGCTGGATGCTTCCATGCCTTCCACCCACAAAAAAGTGGTTGTCCGCAAGCTCGACCGCGATACGGTCAACGGCTACGTCGGCCACAGCTTCATTGCCGACGGCAAATTGGAGCTGCTCAACACTGCCGGCAACGCCGTTGCCATCGATCTCAAGGAGATCAAGAGCGTTTATTTCGTGCGCGACTGGGCCGACAGCGAAGGCCTGACGCGCAAGACTTTTACCACCCGTCCCCGCACCGAAGGCCTATGGGTCCGCCTCGTCTTCCGCGACAACGACACCATGGAAGGCATGATGCCCAACGACCTGACCCAGGTGATGCCCGAAGGCTTCCTAGTCAACCCGCCCGACACCCGCTCCAACGTGCAGCGTGTCTTCGTGCCGCGCGCTGCCCTGCTGACTCTCACTATTCTGGCAGTCATTGGAGGCCCCGCCGCCCGCCGCCGCCACCCGGTTCCGGAAGAACAAGTGCCGATGTTCACCGAGCAGTAGCCAGTCGGCGGTAGCCAGTCGCCAGTTCTCACCCTCCGCAAATCGGCAATCGGAAAACGGGAATCGACAATTACAATTTCTCCACTCCTATGAAACTCTCAGTTATCGCCTCGCAACTCGCCGTGCGCCTCGACGGCCCCGACGTTGAGATCAGCGGCGTCGCCGGCATCGAGGAAGCCGGCCCCGGGCAGCTGACCTTCGTCGCCAATCCCAAGTACGCCGCGGCCGCTCGCAGTACGCGCGCGTCGGCGGTAATCGTCAGTGAAAGCTTCCCCGCGCTGGCGGCGGCGACTCTGCGCAGCTCCAATCCCTACCTCACCTTCGCGCGCGCCATCGAGCTCTTCTACCATCCGCCGCGGTATCCCGCGGGCGTGCACTCGACGGCGGTGATCGACTCCTCGGCCAAGATCGGCAAGCACGCCTCCATCGGCCCCTACGTGGTGATCGGCGAAGACGTGGTGATCGGCGACAACTGCACGCTGCTCCCGCACGTGGTCATCTACCGCGGAGCACGCGTCGGCAACAACTTCTTCGCCCACGCGCAGGCGACGGTGCGCGAGTTCTGCCAGGTGGGCGACAACGTCATCCTGCAGAACGGCGCGGTGATCGGCGCCGACGGTTTCGGCTTCGCGAAGGACGACAAGGGCGCCTGGCACAAGATCGTGCAGTCGGGCCGGGCAGTGCTGGAAGACGACGTCGAGGTGCAGGCCAACGCCTGCGTGGACCGTGCCAGCATCGGCGAAAGCCGCGTCCGCCGCGGCGCCAAGGTAGACAACCTGGTGCAGGTCGGACACGGCTCGGAGGTCGGCGAGAACACGCTGCTATGCGCGCAGGTGGGACTCGCCGGCTCGACCGTGGTGGGCAAGAACGTGATCCTCGCCGGGCAGGTAGGCGTGGCGGGCCATTGCACCGTCGGCGACGGCGCTATCGCGACCGCGCAGAGCGGCATCCCCAGCGACGTGGAAGCGGGCGCGGTGGTCAGCGGGTATCCCGCGATCGACAACAAGCAGTGGCTGCGCAGCGTGGCGGTGTTCAACCGACTGCCGGAGCTGGCAAAGTCCGTGCGGACGAACGTCAAGAGCACGGAGTAGTTCCAGAAAACCCAACGCAGAGGACGCGGAGGACACAGAGGTTTTTAGGAGCGGCTCAAATCCTCTGATTTCCTCTGTGTCCTCCGCGTCCTCCGCGTTGAACTCTTCTTTTTCCTACGCCTTCTGCAGCCGCAGCACCGCGCCGCTATAGTCCACAACGTAGATTTCTCCGGCGCTGTCCACCCCGAAGGAGCTGATGTTCTTGCCGCTGGAGAGGAGCTCGGAGCGCGTCCACCGCCGCGACGAATCCTGCTGCAATGCCCAGATCTTTCCGACGCTGAAATCTCCGAAGACGTATACGCCCGCCAGGCCAGGAATCGCGCTCCCGTGGTACACGTAGCCGCCGACGACAGTTTCCGACTCGGGATGCGCGATTTCCACGATGGGCAAGGTCAAGCCGGTGGTATCACAGCCGGAGTTGCTGCAGTGCGCGCCCTCCATGATCACCCAACCGTAGTTTTTGCCGGCTGCGACGATGTCCACTTCCTCGTAGCGGTCGCCGCCTACGTCGCCGCAGAAGAGCCGTGCGGTCGGCATATCGAAGGAACAGCGCCAGGGATTGCGCAGGCCGTAGGCAAAGATCTCCGGCGCTCCGCCGCCGGCGGCAAACGGGTTCGAGGGCGGAATGCCGTACAGCTTGCCGCCGCTGGGCGAGTTCACGTCAATGCGCAGAATCTTGCCCAGCAGGACGTTCTTGTTCTGGCCATTGTTCTGCGGATCGCCCTCGCTGCCGCCGTCTCCCGAGGTGATGTAGAGATAGCCGTCGGGACCGAACAGCAAGTGGCCGCCGTTGTGGTTCTCGAACGGCTGGTTATAGGTCAGAAGAATCTTTTCGCTCGCCGGATCGGCGATGTCGGGGTTGGTCGCGGAGACTGCGTACTCGGCAATCACAGTCTGCAGTTGGCCGGCCTGAAGGCGCGTGTAATTCACAAAGAGGCGGCCATTCTGGACATAAGCGGGATGGAACGCGAGGCCCAGCAGGCCTTTTTCGCCGCCGCTATCCACCTTGCTGCGAATGTCGAGGAAGGGCTGCGAGTTCAGCGCGCCGTTCGCGATAATACGAATGGTGCCCGGCTGCTCGACCACAAAGAGCCGAGCATCGCCGGCATGGACCAGCGCCACCGGCTGCGTCAATCCGCTGACCACCGCAGCGAGGCTGACGGTCGGCAGCGCAGTGGGCGTTGGAGCCGGGTTCGAGGACCCTCTTGCAGACGAACTGCCGCCGCAAGATGCCAGCAGCAGAAGTCCTGCCACGCAGGCCATCACCGCCAGGCAGCGGCGCCCTGCAGAATTGCTGCGGCAAGCAGGGGGAGGCATGTGGGAGGAGAGCGCCAGGCCCGGAACGCGGTTACAGTCCCGCCGAGGTTGGGGTGCAAGCACCTGAATTTTTGTGCCGTTCACAGTCCTCACTCCTAATTTCCCCGGTTTTACGTTAGCTTGTATGCATGGCGCTGGATACCAGCAGCGGGCCGGGCAAGAGCAAGGTGGAGGCGATCCGCCGTCCGATTCGTGTGCTCCTGCTCGACGATCTCGAGGAGAACCTCATTCTCCGCAGCACCATTCTGCGCCAGAAGGGCTACGCGGTGGTCACCTCCGCCTCCATCGAGGAGGCCGAGGCCAAGCTCGCCGACATCGATATCGCCGTGCTCGATTACCACCTCGGCGCCGGCAAGTTCGGCACCGACGTCGCCGAGACCCTGCGCGAGAAGCGCCCCGAAGTTCCCATTATCATTCTCTCCGCCACCCTGGAGCGGAAGTTCGGCGGCATCGCCGACATCCACCTGCTGAAGGGCTACAGCTCGGTGGACGACCTGGTCAACGCGCTGCGCTCGTTCGAGGCCAAGCGGCGCGGCAAGCCGGTGGTGGTGGACGCGCGCGATTTCTACTACCGGCGCATCTCCGAAGCGATCGGCAACGACGTGGTGATGGAGATCCTCGACCGCGACGGCGTGTGGCAGTACGTCAACGAATTCTTCGCCGCGTTGTACGAGAAGAAGCCCGCGTGGTTCGTGGGCAAGAACAAGTTCGAGGAATTTCCCGAGGTCGGCGACGAGTGGAAGGAGATCATCCGCCACGTGGCCGACACGCGCGAGACGTATATCGATCGCGGCTTCCGCGGCCTGCCCAACCTCCCCACCAAGAGCCCGCGCTGGACCTGGAACGTGCTGGTGTTCCCCATCAAACTGCACGACGACCGCGACGGCGTGGTGCTCTCCGCCCGCGAGATCGAGAAAAAGGGCTTCTGAACTATCTGCTCTCTCCTGATGAGTTGGACCGCGCGCGACCTCGCGCGCAATGCTGAACTAGCCCGCGCTCTCGAATGTCCTTGCGCGCGTTGGTTGCCTCTTAGCGCCGTTCGGGAGGCAGGCCACTGGCTATTGCATCGCGCACGGCGGCGATGAGGTCACGCTGGTCGGGGTAGTCTGGGGGCGAGATCGGCGGATGAAAGATGATCGTCGCCTGGCCGCGGCGCAGGAATAGCTTCCCCTTCGGCCAGATCTGCTCGGTGCCCAGGATCGTGACCGGCACGATGGGCGCTCCCGCCTCTTGCGCCAG
Organism: Terriglobales bacterium; assembly: GCA_035763305.1. Taxonomy (GTDB): domain Bacteria; phylum Acidobacteriota; class Terriglobia; order Terriglobales; family Acidobacteriaceae; genus DASUBK01. Next base: position 5,568 of record DASUBK010000221.1, read on the forward strand.
GTAAAACGGGCCTTTCTTGAGCGGCAGCAGGCGTCCGTCGGGCGAGCGCGTGCCCTCGGGAAACACGGTCATGTTGAGGCCGCGGCGCAACACCTCGGCCGCGGCGCGCACGCTGGCGATGGCCGCCTCACGATTGCTGCGGTCCACCGCCACCAGTTGCGCCAGGCGCATGGCGCGGCCCAGTACCGGGATGCGGAACAATTCTCGCTTCACCAGCACCGAGGTGCGCCGCGGAATGGCCGGCACGAGCAGCGGCGGATCGAGATTCGAAACGTGATTCGCCATGAACACGTAGCTGGTGGACGGATCGAGGCGCTCCCGGCCGACGATCTGCGCTCGCACCCCGCTGAGCCGCATGCCCCCGCGCACAATCCAGATGCCGACGCGATAGAGAAAGCCGGAGTTGCCGGTCATCAGCGTCCAGGGAAAGGCGATCAGCGCGCCAATCGGCGTGGCGACGATCCAGAAGGCGAGAGTGAGGAGGATTCGCAAGATTTCAAATTTCAGATTTCAGATTGAAGATTTCAACCGAAGAATTGAATATTGAAAAATGAACATTGAATATTGACTGAGAGCAGACTGGCAGGCGCGCGGAGAATCAACATTCAATCTTCAATTTTCAATATTCAATTCTTCTCGACAACCCTCAATCTGAAATCTTCAATCTTCACTCTGAAACCTACTGGTCTTCGCCCTTCAGCCAGGCCTGGCGGCGCGCGCGCTGCTCCGGCGTGACGTTCGCGATATCGGTCAAGACGTATTCGTGGGTCTGGCGCACGCCCATGGCGAAGCGAATGGTCAGCCGCTTGCTGCCGCGCAGAACCCGCAGCGTGACCCGGTCGCCGGCCGTGGTAGCAGCGAAGTAGGGCTGCAGCGGGCCGGTGACCGGCGCGCCGTCCACTTCCTCGAGAATGTCGCCGGCGAGCAGGCCAGCCTTGGCGGAGTTGCTGCCCTCGTCCACTGAGCTGACCACGGTCCCTTCGTTGTTGCCGGCGCGGATGGTACGGAAGCCGGGATCGGGAACCAGGCGCATCTGCCGGTTCAGCGTCAGGCCGACGGTCTGGAAGAAGTTGTTGTAGGGAATCTCCGTAGTGCCGCCGACGTACTCCCGGAAGAACTCCGCGAAGTCGGCGCCGGTCACGGCCTTCGCCGCGTCGGCAATGCCCCCGGGATCGGGAAAGAAGCGGCCCTTCTTCGCGTATTCGTCGTTCAGGTAGTGAAACAGGTCGCGCAGCGACTTGGCGCCGTGCGTCGCCTCGCGCATCTTGAGGTCGAGCAACACTCCCAGGATCTCGCCCTTACCGTAGTAATCGATGCTGCGTTCCGGCTGGCGATAGAACGGGTAGCGCTCGAGCCAGGTGTCGAGGCTGGACTCCTCCGCCGACTGGGTGAGGTGCGCCGGCCGATCCTGCAGCGTGCCGATGACGCCGCCCAGGTGTCGCAGGTAGCCGCGCTCGTCGATGATGCCGGCCTGCAGCAGCGCGTAGTTGCCCACCGTGCTGGTAACGCCCTCGCTGAACCACAGCGCGCGGGTGTACATCTCGTGCGCGTAGTCGATCGGCTCCAGCGTTTGCGGGCGAATGCGCTTGACGTTCCACAGGTGAAAGAACTCGTGGGCGCTGACCGCGGCGGGAGCGGTGGAGTCGTTGCGCAGGCGATCGGCGGAGGTGCTGATGGCGGTGGAGTAGGCGTGCTCCATGCCACCGCCGGCCGGCCCGCGCGGAAAGTGGTAGAGGAAGAGGTACTGGTCGAAGGGCCGGTCGTTCATCCACGCGGTCTCGGCGGTGACGATCTTGCGCAGGGCGGCGATGAGCGCGTTCATGTCGTAGTCCGCGGGAGCCGCGTCGACGACCACGCGGTAAGTCGCGCCGCCGGCATCGAAGTCGGCTTCGCGGAAGGCGCTGGCTTCCACCGGGCTGTCCACCAGGCGGTCGTAGGATGGCGCGGTGAAGGCGTACTCGCCCGGTCTGCCTACGGAGTGCAGGGGAACGGCGACGGTCCAGGTGGCGGGCAACTGCTCGACCCGCAGCGCGCAGCTCCAATCGCGCGTGTGACCGGCCGGATACATGAGGATTTCGGCGAGATTGAAGTAGGCGTGATGCTCGTTGAGCTGGGCGCCGAAGGGCGCGGGAGCGTCGGCATAGATGTCGTAGGTCACCGTGAGGCCCTGGGCGGCGCCGGAGATCGACCACGTAGTCTTGTCCAGTTCGGTGACCGGGAGCACCTGGCCGGAAGCTGATTTGGCGGTGACATCGAGAACGTACTGGGCGAAGTCGCGGACTTCGTACAGCGCGTTCCACACGGGCATCTGCAGTTGGCGTTCGTCAGGGCCGGGTTGGAGTGCGATGGAGACTCGCACGAGGTGGTGAGGAGGATCGGCGAGGGAGACGGTGTAAGCGATGTCCGCACTTGCGGCGGACTGCGACGCGGATTGAGCTTGCGTTGTCAGAGAGACCAAGCACAGACAGGCAAGAAACAACAGGGCGAGTTTTGCTGCGGGCGCGGGCGCCCG
>DASUBK010000222.1:0-6995 GCA_035763305.1 Terriglobales bacterium
GCTGCGGGCGCGGGCGCCCGCAGCCGCCGCGATTCTGGTGAGGCGTCAGACCGCCCCGGCGAGGCGCCGGGGCCTGCCAATTCATATGTTGGGCTTACCGATTCATAACCTGTGCCTACCAATTCATAGAGGAAACAACAGCGCGGCGAGGCGCCGGGGCGTACCGCATCTATTGCCGAATGCCGATTGCCGACTGCCGAATTCGTCGAAGTCATCGAGTGGGCCGGGAGACCTCGTGAAGAGTTTTCAGGCGCGCGGGAAGTTTCTCATATATCCCGCCGAAGCCGCCGTTGGAGAGGATAGCGACCACATCGCCGGAGCGCATCTCGGGCGCGGCCGCACTGATGATCGCGCCCGCATCGGCGAGCAGGCGCGCGGAGGTGCCGCGACGGTTCAATTCATCGACGACGGCGGCGGGATCGAGGCGCTCGGACTCGGGGATCGCCTCCGACTTGAAAACCGCGGCCAGGATGGCGAAATCCGCGCGCCCCAGGCTTTCGACCAGTTCCTGCTGGAAGACGTTGCGGCGCAGCGTGTTGGAGCGCGGCTCGAGGATGGCCCACAGGCGCCGGCCGGGATAGCGCGTGCGCAGCGCTTGCAGGGTTTGCGCGATGGCAGTGGGATGGTGGGCAAAATCGTCGATGATGGTGATGCCGTCGACTTCCGCTTTCACCTCCAGGCGCCGCTTGACGCTGCGGAACGAGCGCAGCGCGGTTGCGATCTCGGTGGGTGAAATTCCGAAGCCCGCGGCCATGGCAGCCGCGGCGGTGGCGTTGAGCACGTTGTACTCGCCGGCCAGCGCGAATTCGAATTCCGCCCAGCGCTTCCCTTCCCGCAGCACCGCCCAGCGCGTGCGCTGCGGCTCGAATTTGAGATCGGCGATGCGCCACTGCGAGCCATCCGCAAATCCGTAGCGCTCGACGGTACAGAAGGCGCGGGAGATGCACTCGGAAACGTTCTCGCTACCGTCCCAGGCGACGATGCGGCCACGACGCGGCACCAGGTTCACCAGGCGCTTGAAGGCGGTCTTCACCGCTTCGAGGTCCTTGTAGATGTCGGCGTGATCGAACTCCACCGAGGTCAGGATGACCGCGTCGGGAAAGTAGTGCAGGAACTTGGGACCCTTGTCGAAGAAAGCGGTGTCGTACTCGTCGGCTTCGACGATGAATTGCGGGCCATCACCGATAGCGAAGCTGGCGCCAAAGTTCTCGGCGATGCCGCCGACCAGGAACGACGGCGCGCGACCGGCGGAATGGAAGATCCAGGCCAGCATGGAAGTTGTGGTCGTCTTGCCGTGCGTGCCGGCGACCGCGATCGACTCGCGATGACGCAGGAATTCGTCATAGAGAATCTGTGCCATCGACTCCATGGGGATACGTTCGTCGAGGACGAGTTCGAGTTCGACATTCCCGCGTGAGATGGCGTTGCCGACCACCACCAGATCAGGACGAGGCTCGAGGTTCTTCTCTGCGAATGGCTGCGAGACCGGAATGTGCAGCGAGGCGAGGAAGTCCGACATCGGCGGGTACACGGCGTTGTCCGAACCGGTAACGCGGAAGCCGCGCTGCTGCAGCATGCCGGCGAGGGAGGCCATCGCGGTGCCGCAGATGCCGATCAGGTGGATGTGCTTGGAGTCGGTCACCGTTGTCAGTTGTCAGTTGTCGGTTGTCAGTTGTCAGTTGTCGGTTGTCAGTTGTCGGTTGTCGGTTGTCAGTTCGGTTGTCAGTTGTCAGTTGTCAGTCGCTCTTCGTGACGGCGCTTTCCAGGATCTCCAGCCGCGCCGAGGGCCCTTCCACCTGCAGCGCGGCGCGCACGCCGAACGGCAGGGTGATGTTCTGTTTGCTTACGTGTCCGGAACGAAGGCCGAAGGCCAGCGGCACCTTGAGATCGGCGAGCACGCGCGCGATGACCTCCTCCAGCGTGTACGGCTGGCCGGGAGATTGGATGCAGTTGACCATTTCGCCGAAGACGATGCCGGTGACGCCCTCCAGTTTACCTGCCAGCTTCAACTGCATCAGCATGCGATCGACCTGGTAGGGCTTGGTGTTGATGTCTTCCAGGAAGAGCAGCTTGCCGTCGGTGTGAATCTCATAGGGCGTTCCCAGCGAAGCGACCAGGATCAAGAGACAGCCGCCGTAGAGCACGCCCGTGCCGCTGCCGGGAACGAGGCCGCGAAAGCCTTCGCTGCCGCCCGAGTGCACTGCCCAGTTGCGCTCGCCCTGCATGCAAGCCTGAAACGATGTCAGGTCCACGCCCAGGTCGGCGGCGAAATCTTTTGCGACCATGGGCCCGTGAAAGGCGACCATGCCGTTATCCACGAACCAGGTGAGCAACGCGGTGAGGTCGGAGTAGCCGACGAAGATGCGGGGGCGGCGGCGCCACTTGAACACGTCCATACGGGGCAACAGGTAGTTGCAGCCGTAGCCGCCGCGCGCGCACAGCACGGCGCGCACTACGTCGGAATCCACCATGCGTTTGAGCTCGGCGGCGCGGCGCGCGGGCGTGCCGGCGAAGTACAGGTCGCGCTCGAAAATGTCCTGCTGGTGCAGAGGGTTGTAGCCGAGTTTCTTCAGCGCCAGTTCGCCCGCCTCGAGCGCCGCGGGCTTGATGTCGGACGCCGGCGCGGCGATGCCGATGGTGTCGCCGGGGCGAAGCGCCGGCGGCTTTACCAGCGATTTGGAAGAGGATGAGGAAATGGGGTGATTTCAGATAGTGGATTTCAGATTACTCTGTGCTCTCTTCTCTTGCCATCCGATGGGATGAACCAATCTGAAATCTGAAAGCTTCAATCTGAAATCCTAAAAGAAGAATTCGCCGCGGCAGATCAGCTGCGCCGGACCGGTGAGGAATACTTCATTGTCTTTCCAGCGCACGGTCTGCGCGCCGCCGGGCGAAATCACCTTCAGCGGCGATTCGGCGCGGCCGTTGGCGATCGACGCCACCGCGGAAGCGCAGGAACCGGTTCCGGAGGAATGCGTCTCGCCGACGCCGCGTTCGAAGATACGAATGTCGATCGAGTGGCGGTCAACGACGCGCACGAACTCGACGTTGATGCCGTACTTGAAATCGTGATGCTTGCCGATCTCCGCCGCTTCCGCCTGCCAGCCGGGCAGGAACTCGTTCACGAACACCACGAAGTGGGGATTGCCCATGGAAACCGGGATGCCGGCCACGTCACCGAAGGCCAGCTTGATGGAAAACGGGTCGCCGACCTGCGGCTCGCCCATGGCCATGTCGAATTCATAACGCGCGCCCTCACGCTTCTGCAGCGTACAGGTCTTGATGCCGGCGCCGGTGCGGATACGTAGCTCGCGCCTGCCAGAGTCCGCGGAAAGAGCAGCCGCTGCGACGCAGCGGGTGCCGTTGCCGGAGATTTCGGCTTCGGAGCCGTCGGCGTTGAACAGGCGGGCGCGGATGTCGGCCTGCGGATCGGGAAAGAGCCACTCCACGCCATCGGCGCCCACGCCGCGGTGCCGGTCGCAGATCGCCTGGGTAAACATCGCCAGGTCGGCAGGCGCATGCATGCCGTCGATAATGAGGAAGTCGTTGCCGCAGGCGTTCGCTTTGAGAAACGGGATGGCGGGCATGGTCACTCGTGCTCGTGGGTTCCCAGAGTTTCCACGCGCTGGATGGACGCGAGGTGGCGGAGGCGGCCGAGCAGCAGATCGTGTTCCTTGTGGGTGGCGTCGACAGTGAACTGCACGCGGAAGAGGCCGTCGGTGCGGGATACCTGTACGGTCTGCATGACCTTGCGTTCGTCCTCCAGCACGGAGTTGATGGAGGCAATGATCTCATCCACCGCGGCGCCGACGACTTCGTATCCCACGATCAGCGCCTTCAACTGGAAGCGCGTCTCGGCCCAACCCAGCAGGTGGAGCGCAACCAGGATGATGAGGGTCGCGAAAACCGCGGGAATGTAAAGCCCGCCGCCGCTCGCCATGCCGATCGACGCAACTACGAAGATGGTCGCGGCGGTGGTCAGGCCCTGCACCGAACCGCGCGAATGCAGGATCGAACCGGCGCCGATGAAGCCGATGCCGGGGATGATCTGCGCCGCGATACGCGTGTGGTCACCGGGGTGCATGCTGGCCAGGCGGTCGGAAAGGATGGTGAAAAAGGCCGAGCCGACACAGATGAACATGTTGGTGCGCAGGCCGGCGGGCTTGTGCTTGAACTCGCGCTCCAGGCCGATGGCACCGCCCAAGATCGCGGACACGATGAGGCGCACGATGACCTGGGCGACGAAGACCGCCAGTTCGGAGCCGGGCGCGTACTGTTGCCACCAGGACGGCATCGCAATTGGGCGGATTGTAGCAAGGAACGAAGCGGCCCGGGGCTGGCGGCTAGTGGCTAGGAAGATGCGCGGCGGGAGCCGCAGTTGCCGGTTGCACACCGTAGAGCGGGCATGATGCCGGCGCTACTTCCGGGAGCGGTAGACGCGGACGCTGGGTTGTTCGGGCGTGTGGATCGTTGCGGCGACTTGCAAGCCGGCGGAATGCGCGGCCACAGCGACACCGACCGGATCGTTGTCTGCGGCCACGACGTATTCGGCGGCGCCGGCGGGATCGGCGAGCGCCTGCTGCCAGATCCGGTAGTTGCTCTCGTTGATGGTGCGGCGCAGCGGAATCCCGGCGCGTTGCAGTGCGCCGCCGTGCTCGCCGGTGTACATGAGCAGCGTGCCGTCCGGGGGAAGGCGAAGCAGGCGGTCGGCGAGAGCGGCTTCCAGGATGTTACGGCTGCGCGAATTGATCTGGGCTTCGCGCAACGAGATTGGCACCTCCGCCCAGGCCGTCAGGTACGACGCGGCGGCGACGCAAATCGCGGCAGTCACGATGGCGATCTTGAGGAATCGAGGCCAGCGTAACTGGAACGCAAAGTACACGGCCGCCGCAAAGAACACCGCCAGCGCGGGCAGCAACTCGATGCCATAGCGCACGTTGTAGTAGGAAAACGGCCACCAGGGAGGAACAAAGATGGGCACTCCGCCGTAGGCGATGGACAGGGCGTAGAAAGGCAGTGGAACCCAGAGCAGGAGCCACGGCCAGAGTTCGCGCGCGAAGAGTAGAAGGGCGAAGCTGCCGATGACCGCCACGGGAAACCATGTGCGCCCGCCAGAGCGCCATTCGCCCAGGTTCAGCCTGGCGGCTTTCACGAAGTGAATGGCGGCGACGCTCGGGCTGCGCCATCCCGGATGATGCGGCGAGCCGGGCGGAGTGGTGCGCTGCTCGATGCCCCGCGCGGAGTAAGGTCCGGTGGCAAATTCCAGGGGATTGCCCCATACGTAGGCGTTGTAGCCGAACCAGAGAGCGGGTCCGATGGCGAGAAGGGCGGCGAAGGTAACCAGCGACTTAAGCACCCGGCCGCGAGACTCAGGAGCCACAAGCGAGCGGAGCTCGTTGAGCAGGGCCGCAAGTCCGAAGGCGCCGGCGGCGAACCAACCGTCGTAGCGGGTCAGGGTTCCCAAGAAGAGAACAACGCCACACAGCAGCAAACTTCGAGCACGGGTCAAAGACCCGTGCCACACATAGTCGGAGAAGTAGACCGTCGCCCAGATGAAGAGCGCCAGATGCAGAGGCTCGGTCATCGCGGTCGATTGCAGGTAAAGCAGGTTGGGATTTGCTGCAACGATTGCTGCAGCAAACCATGCAGCAAAACGCGCAGCATTTCCGCCGCCCCGACGCGACAGCCCCGACCATACCAGCCGAAACACCCCGAGTACGGCGAAAAGGTAGGCGGCCATCGAGGGAATTGAGCCGCCGGCGCCACTCTGCCACCAGGAGTGGCGATGATGAAGGGGAGGATCAGCAGGTGCGGCAACGGCAGCCAAACCGTGCCCAGTTGCAGCGGGCCGGGCGTGCGCGAATCGAAGACGCGGCGGGCGATGTTGATGTGAGCCACGGCATCGCCATAGAGCAGCAGCGCGCCGGTGCGCTGGTAGTGCAGGAAAGCGATGAGCGAGGCGGCGGTAGCAAGAGAAGCCAGGAGGATGTAGTCGCGACGCGCCGGCGCCGGCGTCGCAGCGTCCGTCACTACCATTTCCGTCTCTGCCTTGGCGACGTCCAGCACTCCGCCATGATACGCGGGGAGATCACGAGTTCGGCTGGAGAGAATTTGCCGCGAGCGAGGCGCTCGCGGCGGCGGAGATTCGGGTTGGTGGTGCGGCAGCCCCGGCGCGGGCGCCGGGGCCTACCAATACTGCCAGCCGCACGCGAGCTCGCGGGCAGTCCACTCTTCAACGCTAGTCCCGGTGCGTGAGTTCGCGGAAGAGTTGGAAGCGGGCGTCGATCTCGCCGCGGGAAAGATTCTGCAGGCGTTCGGGGCCAAAGCGCTCGACGGCGAAGGAACCCATCACCCCGCCGTAGAACATGGCGCGCTTGAGCACCTCGCGATTCAGTTCTCCCTGGGAGGCGATGTAGCCCATGAAGCCGCCGGCGAAGGAATCGCCCGCGCCGGTGGGATCAACGACCTCTTCGATGGGCAGAGCCGGCGCGCGGAAGGGGTGATGCGCCATGCTGCCGAAGGCGCCATCGTTGAAGAAGATGGTGGCGCCGTATTCGCCGTGCTTGATGACCAGCGCGCGGGGGCCCATGGCCAGCACCTTGCGCGCGGCGCGTGGCAGGTTGGTTTCGCCGGCGAGTTGCTTCGCCTCGGTGTCGTTGATGAGCAGGATGTCCACGCCCTTGAGCGTCTGCAGCAGTTCGTCGCGCTTGCTGTTGATCCAGTAATTCATGGTGTCGCCGCCCACCAGGCGCGCACCATGGACCTGCTGCTGCACCTCTCGCTGCAACACGGGGTCGATGTTGGCGAGAAAGACGAACTCGCTCTGTCGCAGGCCGGCGGGAATCGTCGGCTGAAAATTCTCGAAGACGTTCAGATGCGTGAAATGGGTTTTTGCTTCGTTCAGGTTCTCGCCGTGGTACTCGCCGCCCCAATGAAAGGTTTTTCCCGCGGAGCGCTGCAGCCCTTCCAGGCCGATGTTGTGCTTCTTCAGCACG
>DASUBK010000223.1:0-6798 GCA_035763305.1 Terriglobales bacterium
GCGCAGGTTGTGCGTAAACGCCCTCAGTCGTAGTAGTCCAACCCCAGGTGCGTGATCAGTTCTTCGCCCCTCAGGTGCCGCAGTGTGTTCTTCAGCTTCATCGACTGGATGAACAAGTCGTGCTCTGGGTAGAGTCCCGGCACAGTCATTGGCGACTTGAAGTAGAAGCTGAGCCACTCCTGGATGCCGCGACCGCGCAACTCGGCGCTGCGCTGGGCCAGGTCGAGGAAGAGCACCAGATCGAGGACGATGGGCGCGGCCAGGATGGAGTCGCGGCAGAGGAAGTCCACCTTGATCTGCATCGGGTAGCCGAGCCAGCCGAAGATGTCGATGTTGTCCCAACCCTCTTTGTTATCACCGCGCGGCGGGTAATAGTTGATGCGGACCTTGTGGCAGATTTTGCCGTAGAGCTCGGGGTAGAGCTCGGGCTGGAGGATGTGCTCCAGCACCGACAGCTTCGACTCTTCCTTGGTCTTGAACGACGCGGGATCGTCCAGCACTTCGCCGTCGCGGTTGCCGAGGATGTTGGTGGAGAACCAGCCGTTCATGCCCAGCAGGCGCGCCTTGAAGCCGGGCGCCAGGATGGTCTTCATCAGCGTCTGGCCGGTCTTGTAGTCCTTGCCGCAGATGGGCGCGTTGTTGCGCCGCGAGAGCTCGTGCATGACCGGCAGGTCCACGGTCAGGTTGGGCGCGCCGTTGGCGTAGGGAACGCTTTCGGACAGGGCGGCGTAGGCGTAGATCATCGAGGGCGCGATGTTCTCGTCGTTGCTCTGCAGGCCCTTCTCGAACGACTTCAGCGACTGGTGGACGGCGGAGGGCTTGAGGAAGATTTCTGTCGAGCCGCACCAGATCATGATCAGGCGGTCGGCGCCGGAGGTCTTCTTGAAGTCGCGGATGTCCTGGCGAACCTGCTCCGCGAGTTCCATCTTCGACTTGCCCTTTTTGACGTTGGGGCCGTTCAGCTTCTTGACGTAGTTCTGGTCGAAGACGGCGGGGCGCGGTTTGACCGAGGTCAGGAAGGGCTTGATTTGCTCCAGTTGGTAGCGATCGAGCACGCCCGCCTTCACCGCGGCGCAGTACATGTCGTCGGGAAAGGGGTCCCACCCGGTGAAGACGAGGTCGTTGAGCTGGGCCAGGGGAACGAACTCGTTGATCTTGGGCGAGCGGCCCTCGGTGCGCTTGCCAAGACGGATGGTGCCCATCTGGGTCAGCGACCCGATAGGCTGGGAGAGGCCTTTGCGCACCGCTTCCACGCCGGCGACGAAGGTGGTGGCCACCGCGCCCATGCCGGGGATCATGACGCCGAGTTTGCCGCGCGCGGGCGCGATATCGCCGGCCTTGGCGCCATTGCTGCGGGCGCCGCTGGCCGGCTTGCTTGCCGGGGATTTCTGCCGAGTCGCCATAGAATCCAATCTTGAAAACAAAGATAACTGCGAAAACGGATATCTTCTCAATTGCAGAGCGGATTTGCAATGTAAACGGCTGACGGCGGGCCAACATCCACCACCGAGACACCGAGCCACCGAGAAATAGAGAAATGAGCTCGGCGCCTCGGTGTCTCGGTGGTGGATTTTTCTATCCCGTGGTACAAAGCCGCATGTCCAGAGTGGCGGTGATAACCGGCGCGTCCAGCGGCATCGGCCTGCTGGCGGCGGTGGAGATGGCGCGCCGCGGCTATACCGTTGTCGGCCTGATGCGCGACCTGGCGAGGCGCACGCGCCTCGACGAAGCCGCTGCGGTGGGCGGAGTCAAGATCGATGTTCGCTGCCTGGACGTGACCGACTTCGCGCGCATTCCTCAGATCGTGGGCGAGATCGTGCGCGATCACGGGCGCATCGACGTGCTGGTCAACAACGCCGGCTTCGCCATGGCGGGCTTTCTCGAAGATATCCTGCTGGAGGAGTTGCGACAGCAGTTCGAAACCAATTTCTTCGGCGTGGTGGCAATGACGCGGGCGGTGCTGCCCACCATGCGCGCGCAGCGCTCGGGGCACATCATCATGGTGTCGTCTGTCTCCGGCCGGGTGGGCGAACTGGGAATCGGCAGCTATTCCGCTTCGAAGTTTGCCCTCGAAGGATGGAGCGAAGCGCTCCGGGTTGAGTGCCGGACGCTGGGCATCCACGTGGCGCTGGTGGAGCCGGGGTCGTTCCGCACCGATATCTGGGACCGCAACGCGCGCATCGGAAAGTTCGCCCTGGACCGCAGCTCGCCCAACCACCAGCGCGGCGCCCGCTTTACGCAATTTATCAAGTCGCATCTGCCCACCCAGGATGCCACGCCCGTGGCAAAGCTGATCGCCGACATCGCCGAAAAGCCGCAGCCGCGGCTGCGCTACGTGATCGGCAAGGACGCGTTTCTGCTCCTCTGGCTGCGCCGCCTGCTGCCGTGGAAAAGCTACGAGAAAGTGGTATTGAAGGTTGTCGGCGTGGATCGATGACCGCTGTCGTTCCCAGAGCCGAAGGCCGGTTCACACGACGGTTCCGCGAAGGGTACAGGCGGACCGCGGCCAGAATGGCGGCGCTACAATCGAAGGAGTACGTGAGGCACTTATGATGCGAATTGCCGCCGTCGCTCTTCTCCTGACCCTTGCCTTCCCTGCCCTGGCGCAGAAGCGCGCGCCGCACAAGCCGACGGCCGCGGAGCAGGCCGCCGCCGAGCAGGAGCAGCAGGACAAGCAGGCCATCGAGGACCTGCACCAGCGCGACATGAACGCGCGCATGTCGTATAACGTGGACGCCATCGCCGACCTGTGCGACGACGAGGTGGTGGTCCTGCCGCCCGAGCATGCGCCGATCGTGGGCAAGGCGGCGTACCTGGCGTTCCTGCAGCAGGGCGCCAAGGGCTTCGAGAACGTGGACATCCTCGGCTACAACCAGCAGTGGCAGGAAGTCCGGCAGTTGGGCGACTACGCCTATGAATGGGGCTCCATTCAGATGCGCACGCGGGCGGCGAACGCGACCGCCGAGACCCAGGTGGAGATGAACGTGGTGCGGGTGCTCAAGCGCGAGCCCAGCGGCGACTGGAAGATCTATCGCAGCATCTGGAATCCGGCCGCACCGCCGCAGCGGCTGGCGCCGGGAAAAACACTGGAAGAGGTACCCAAGAAGCCGCAGTAATCGGGCCATCGCGCTATCGGGTCATCTGATCATCGGGTCATCTCGCCATCAGGTCATCGGATCATCGAGCGATCGCAGGAAAAGCGCACCGCGGATTTACGCGGACGATCGCAGATCTTCTTTTTCTTTCTGATCCGCGATCATCCGCGTACATCCGCGGTTAGTGCTTCGATGGCCCGAGGGTGAGATGGTCAGATGGTCAGATGGCCCGATCGCCCGATGGCGCCTTGATTCTGTGCTTCCAGCGGGTCCAGATGAACGCCGCCACGCCCAGCACAATCACCGCCAGGATTAGCGCGTCGAAGCGGTGGAACCAGGTCTTGAGGCGCGGGTCGGATTCCCAGCGCTCACCCAGCTTCATGCCGACATAGGCCAGCGCCAGGCACCAGGGAAACGATCCGATAAAAGTAAAAATGTGAAAGCGTAGGCGAGGCATGCGCGCCACGCCCGCGGGCAGCGCGATGAAGGTCCGCACCACCGGCAGCAGGCGGCTGAGGAAGACGGTGCGATCGCCGTAGCGCGCGAAGAAGTGGTCGGCCCAATCCAATTCGCGGCGGCTCAGCAGCAGGTAGGAGCCATACTTCTCCACCAGCGGCCGCCCGCCGTAGTAGCCGATGGCGTAGGCGACCTCCGAACCCACATTGCAGCCCAGGGCGCCGAAGAAAGCGACCAGCACCAGGGAGAAGGGCTCGCGGCCGTAGTGGCCGGCGATGGCGGCCAGCGTCAGCGCACCGGAAAACGGCATGATGACTTCCGAGGGAAGCGGAATGCAGGCCGACTCGATAGCCATCAGCAGCACGATCCCGGGATAGCCCAGGGCGGAGATGACGTGGATGATGAAGGCGCTCAGCGCCGCGATGATGTTGCCGATCATGAAGGAAATTGCCGAATTGCCGAACTGCGGAATTGCTGAATTGAGGCGGTGTCCTGGTGTTTCAATTCGGCAATTCCGCAGTTCCGCAATTCCGCAATGCTCAAAAATCCTGTGATTCCTGGGTGAACGTGTAGCCGGGCAGCGTGGCGCTGTCGGCGGACTTCTGCACCTTCACCCGCACCGTGTCGGAGGTCGCGGCGGTGGCGTCGGCGGGGCGCAGCATGGCCCACTGGGTGAATACCTCGCTGTAGACCTTGGTGACGAGGAAGTTCTGCTGCGTCTGGTCGTTGCGCCAGACCTGCCCAAGCTGAATGGATTTGACGGCCATGTCGAATGCCAGAGTAACGACGCTCCCCGCCGGAGTCAATGCCGACGCGGGCGGAGAGGGCGCGCCGATTCCCGGCAGCAGAGGAAGTTCCGAAATGCGCCTTTACTTCTTGTCGTCCACGCCGTGCTGCATCAGGTAGACCAGTTGGAAGGTGGAGTGGTTTCCATCTGGCTGGACTCCCACGACGTGCTGTTTCTCGCGTGTGCCGACCTTGTAGACGAACTCGCCGGGCTTACCCCAGTCGTCGCCACAACTCAGTTGGCCCTTGGGAGCCTGTTCGCCGTTCGCCGTTTTGGCGGAGGCGCTGCAGTCGAGCACCTTGCCGTACTTGGCCAGCGCCTGACGGTAGAAGGCTGCCACCTTATCGGGAGCGTCTTCCGATTCGAACTTCGCCACCGCGAGGCGGAAGCCGGCATCGCCGCCGGAGAAGCCCAGTTGCACCGCGGAGCTGTCGTCGTTGTTGTCCTTGTGCGGCTTGGCGCCGGGATAGAGGGGCAGACCGATGTCCTTGGCGCTGGCCTCTTTGCTCGCCGATAGGCTGAAACCCTTATTCGAATCCTGGGCGCACAGCGGCAACGAGAGCGCCAGCAGCACAACGGCAATCCCTACCCGGTTCATGGAACCTCCTTGGACTGCCGTATGGTACGGAGCTGGAACCGGAAGAGTTCCATCCGAAGAGATCGGTTCTAGCGCGGCGGCAGCGTGCCCGCCAGCAGATCGCCTAGCTTCGCGGCCGGGACGCGCACGCCGACGATGAACATCCCGAACAGCGCGTACACGGCGCTGACCTCGTCGAAGCGCATCTCGTAGATCAGCTTTTTGAAGACGAGCGGGTCGTCGGCAAACAGGTCCACGCCCCACTCCCAATCGTCGAAGCCGATGGAGCCGGTGATGATCTGCCGCACCTTGCCGGCGTAGCGGCGGCCGACCATGCCGTGCTCGTCCATCTGCCGCTGGCGCTCTTCGATGGGCAGGGTGTACCAGTTCTTGTCCTCGCCGCGGCGGCGGTCCATGGGATAGAAGCAGACGTAGCGCGAGCCGGGAATGTCGGGCCAGAGGCGCGCTTTCATCGCCTCACTCTGGCGCTTGGCGACATCCTCGATCTCGGCGTTCCACTCCGGCGAGTGCGGAGCGACGCCGCGCTCCTTGAGCGAGCGGTAGAGCTTCAGCGAGGACTCGTACAGACCCAACTCAACCACCGACAGGTACGACTTCGTGATCTCGAAATAGTCCGCCAGCCCCAGCCCGGCCAGTTGCAGCTCGACCTGCTTGAGTTCGTCGAAGGTGGGGCGGAAGTGCACCAGCAGCAGGTCGCCCTTGTGGCCGAGCAGCGAGTACAGAGCGGTGTTGGACGGCTCGAGGCTGCCGAGAACCTCCGCCGCCTGGTGCGCCAGCTTTTCGCGCTCCGATGGCGACAACTTGCGCCACTCCGGCCAGCGAAAGCGGACCATCTGGTGCAGGACGCTGGCGCCCTCCAGGGTGATGGGGACCTGGTAGAGCTTGTGGGTGTCGGCGCCGGCAGCGGCATGGGGAGCGAGATGTTGTCGGGTTTCAGCCATAATCCGACTCCATTGTATCCGTTGAGAAAGCGACTTAACCACAGAGGGCACAGAGGAACACAGAGGAAACCAGAATTCCTTTGCCCTGCGTGGCCTCTTTGTCCTCTGTGGGTAGGTTTTGCCCGAACGCTGCCCTGCATGCAACCGACTGCACCGGGTGGTTGGTTAGAACTTCTTATCCGTTGGGAAAGCGACTTAACCACAGAGGACACCGAGGAACACAGAGGAAAACAGAATTCTTTCCTCCGTGTCCTCTGTGTCCTCTGTGGTTAGCTCTTCCCCCGCTACCCTGCATCCAAGCGAGTGCAGCGGGCGGTTTGCTAGAATGCCGTCCGCACGAGGTGGCCGATGCCGCAGCGCTCTCCGGAACCACGGCGCCAGGTGGTGAATTTCGCGTTCTTCAAGGTCGCCTCCGAGTGGCGCCGCCTCCCCGCCGCCGAGCGCGCCGAGCAGCGCCGCGAATTCTCCGAACTCATCCAGCGCTGGCGCCAGAGCGAAGAGATGGTGATCACCTCGTACTCGCTCGCCGGCCTGCGCGCCGAGGCCGACATGATGCTGTGGCGCGTCTGCTACTCGCTGGAATGCCTGCAGGAATTCCAGGCGGAGCTGATGGCCACCGCCCTGGGAACTTATCTCAGCCTCAGCCGCTCGTACCTGGCGACGACGCGCCACTCGCAGTACCGCATTGGCGGCTACGACACGGCGCAGGCGCTACGCTGCGGCGGCGCCAAGTACGCTTCCATCCTTCCCTTCGGCAAGTCGCGCCAGTGGTACCAGCTTCCGTTCGAGGAGCGGCAACGCATCGTGACGGCGTATATCCGCAACTTCGACGACTTTCCCCGGGTGCGCCTGCACACGCTGTATTCGTTAGGACTCGACGATCAGGAGTTCATGATCGTGATGGAGTCCGACGAATTGGCT
>DASUBK010000224.1:0-4393 GCA_035763305.1 Terriglobales bacterium
CAGTTGGCTGCTGCCGTCGCTCAGGCCGCGCAGGCGCGATTCCTGCATGTACAGGTTGGCGTTGTCGAAGATCGGCGACAGCGTGAGATCGGAGGCGACGCTGATCTTGTCGTTGATCTGGTACCCCTCCTGCCCGGCCAGGTCCCGCAGTTGCCGCTCGGCGATGTCGTCCTCGCCGGAGATGGAGTTGGCGTGGGCGAAGGCGGAGAGCGCGCGCACATTCTGGTGCTGCTGGCGGAGCATGTTGGCGCGCGCCAGCATGTAGTCGTAATTTTCCTGGTAGTCGGAGGGATTGCCCAGGCTGGCCAGCTCCATCTCCGCGTTTTCGGTCTTGCCTTGCGCGAGATAGGTGTTGGCAAGGGCGACGGCGACCACCTGGTCGGCGGCGCCGGCGGCCTTGGCGCGCGTGAAGAGGCGCTGCGCCATGTCGAAGTCGTGCATGCGCAGGAAGATGTCGCCGGCTTCCATCATGTTCTCGGCGGTGACGGGCGAGGCTTCGCCGATGCGCGACTCGGCAAACGCCAGTGCTACCTGCTCGCGCGCCTCGTCCCAATGTCCGTCGCGCTGCATTAATTTTGCGATGTGCAGGCGCGCCTGGATGCGATCGGAATCGGGCGCGTCCATGGCCCGCTCGAAGCGCTGCATGGCGGCATCGCGGTCGCCCAGGGTGAGCAGGGCGTCGCCGGTGGCCAGCAGCACGGCGGACTGATCGCCGCCGCTGCGCTCCGCCGCTTCGACATAGCGCACGGTGTCGGCGCGGTCCTTCAACTCCGCCTTGGCCTGGGCCATCTGGGCGTAGATGAAGGGATCATCGGGCTCCAGCGCCAGCGCGGCGTTGAGCACCTTGACCGAATCGTCATAGCGCCGCATGTGGTAGAGCGTGTCGGCCAGCGCCATGGTGAGCGGCAGATCGTCGGGGTTGTACTTGAGGGCGGCGCGATAGGCCTTCTCCGCCTGCTGCAGCAGTCCGGCCTGCCGGTAGGCGGTGGCCTTGGCGACGTAGATGCTGCCGTTCTCGCCCATGTATTTTTCGGCCAGGTCCGCTTCCTGCAGGGCGGCGCGGCCGTGGTGCAGTTCCAGGTGCGCGAAGGCGAGCCCGAGGTGCGCCTCGCCATTCTTGGGCTCCAGCTTGATGGCCTGCTGGAAGTCGGCGGTGGCCTGCTGCGCGTTCTGCAGATCGTTGAGCACGTACCCGCGGTTGATGTAGGCGGTCACGATCTTCGGCCCGCGCTCGATGGTGCGGGTGAAATCGTCCAGCGCTTCGTGCAGCAGGTTGGAGCGCTTGTGAACGTAACCGGCCAGCAGGGGAAGGTCGGGCTCCTTGGGCAAGGTCTTCTCGAAGTCCGAAGTCAGGGCCAGCAGGTCGTCGTAGCGGCCGAGGTGAAGCAGGTCGTAACCGAGATAGACGATGGCGTCGCGATCATGCGGGAGCTTCTTGACGACCTGGTAGCCGATCGCGGCCGACTCGGCATACTTGCCGGTCCAGGTGAGATAGCGCTCGCGCTCGCGCATGAGATGCGGCTCCTGGTTCATCTCGCCCTTGGCGCGAGCCAGCCAGGTAGCGGCGACGGGGAACTGGTGCGACTCGATGGCCGCATTGGCGCCGCCGGCGACGATCATGGCGTTGGTGGGCGACATCTTGTAGCCGGTCTCGTAGGCGGACTGCGCCTTGGAGAACTGGCGCTGCGAAGTGTAGAGGTCGCCGAGCGCGAGGTAGGCAACGTAGTCCTTGGGATACGCGGCGGCCAGCTTTTTGAAGTACGACTCCGCGGCCTTGTTGTCGCTCAACTCGCGCGACAGATAGCCCAGCGAGGTGAGAGCCCAGCGGTTGGAGGCGTCGAGGGCGAGGACCTTCTGGTAGGCGCGCTTGGCGTCGGGCAGGCGCTTCATCTTCCACAGCACGCTGCCGTACTGGAGGAGAAAATCGGGGTTGTCGGGCTCGAGGGAGACGGCCTGGGCCAGGTCCTGGTTGGCGCCGGCGAGGTCGCCGAGGTTGGAGCGCACCTCGCCGCGCAGCAACAGGTACGTGGCCTTCTGCGGGCCTTCCACCTGAATTTTGCCCAGGGTGGCCTTGGCGATCTGGAACTGTTTCTGGGTGTCGGCGTCGTTGCCGGCGGCGCGGTACATCTGCGCCAGGCTCATGCGGACGATGGCGGGATAGAGGACGCCCTCCTGCGGGGCCTCGGGCATGGAGGCGAGAGCGAGATTGTATTCCCTGATGGCGTCCTGGTAGCGGTCCTGGCGCTTGGCGATCTCGCCGCGCAGGGAGTGCAGGCGGTAGTTGTTGTTGTCGATCTGCTGGGCGCGGTTGAGGAACGGGGCAGCAGCATCGAGCGAATCGGCATTCATCTGCGCCTGCGCCGCCGCCAGCTGCAAGTTGATCTGCGTGGGCGCGGCGTTAGCGGCCGAAGCATAGGTCGAGGCGGCGGCCTTGGTGTCGCCGGACAACTGGTAGGTGTAGGCGAGTTCGCCCAGGATGTCGGCGTTCTTGTTGGGAATTTGCTTCAGGGCGGCGATGGCCTCTTTGTAGTCGTGGGTGTCGCGGTAGTAGCCGGCGACGGAGCGCAGGACTTCGGGATTGTGGGGAGCGCGGTTGCGGGCGCGCTGCAGCATCGCCTTGGCCTGGTCCGGCTTGTTCATTCGCTTGTAGGCGAGGGCCATCAGCAGCTCCGGACGGGGCGCGGGCTGGATGGAGTCGGCGCGCGAAAGATAAGCGATCGCCTGCTGGTAGTCGCCGGTGGAGAGGTAGAGCTCGCCGATGACATTGAGATCGTTGGCCCGGCGCGGATTGGAGGCCAGCACTTGCTGCAGCAGCCTCTTGGCCTCGTCAGTTTTACCCATCTTGATGTAAGTCTGGGCGAGGCCGGAGAGACCCTCGATGGCCCCAGGGGCCTCCTGCAGGCCGCGATTGAAGGCGGAGAGGGAGAGAGCGCTGTTACCCGACAGGCGGGCGGCGTAGCCGAGCAGGAACCAGAGGTGCGAGTCGTGGGGAGCGGCTTCGGCGGCGCGCTGGGCGTACTGCGTGGCCAGGGCGTAGTTGCCTTTTTTCACCGCATCTTCGGCGGCGCGGGCCTGGCGAGCCACTTCGATATTGGAGCCCCAGCCGAGCGTGGAGCCGGACTGTCGCGCCGCTGCCGCCGGGGCCCGCCTGGTGTTCTTGCCGTTCTTGGCGGCAGGGGAAGCCGGTGGCGGCGGGTTCTCGCCGCCCTGAGGGCTGATCTCAAACGTCTGCGCCGCCGCGGTGACACACAGCAGCGCTGCCAGGGAACAGATTATTCCGATTTTTTTGGTCACGAAAACACCCGTCGAGACAGTCTTCGCTGTGGTCTTGTCCGCAAACCAGCTTCCAACTGCTCTGCTCGATTTTCGACAGTTCTGCCGCTGGTCCCGGGCTACGAGAGGGGGTGATTGCCAACAGGTGGTACTTCGGTTCCGCATCTGGTGCCGGAGGTACTCAGCCGTTTCGAAGGGTTCCACGGGGCTGTGGCTCTAGTTGGAACAAATGGGAAGCAAACCCTCCGGGCGGGTTTCGGAATCCAAACTGCTGCTGAATGGAAGATGAAATCAGCGGAGGAATCTGCTTGAGTGCCTCGTCCCCTACAAGTGCCCTGCGCCGGCCAGTTCCCCTGGCGGCCGTGCTGCTGGCGGCTCTTGCCGTTCACGGCCCGCTTCTGCTGATGCAGTTGCCGCTGCGTACTTATGACGCCAGCTTCCATATTTTTTTCGCGCAGCACTACGCGCAACACTGGTTCAATCCGTGGAACCCGCAGTGGTACGGCGGATTTTCCCAGACCACTTATCCGCCTCTGCCGCAGCAGTGGACGGCGCTGTTCTCTTACGTGATCGGACTCGACCTGGCTTACATGCTGGTGCAGTTCATCGCCATCCTGCTGCTGGCCGTGGGCGTGTACCGCTACGCCAAGCTGTGGGTGGATGAGCGCTCGGCCAGTTACGCCGCGCTGGGCAGCGTGTTTCTCGGATCGCTGGCCATGCTGGTGTACCAGGCGGGGCAGTTGTCGACCACCTGGGCGCTGCCGCTGTACCTGAACGCGCTGCCGTACTTCTACGAGTGGTCGCGGCGGGGCAAGGGCAAGGCGTTTCTGAAAGGCATTGCGCTGACCTTCGCCGGCGCGGCCGCCCACCACGTCACCCTGCTGTTCGGCGCGGTACTGTTCGCGTTGCCGGTGTTGTGGCTGGCGGTGATGGACAGTCGCCAGCCGCCAGTCGCCGGTCGCCAGCAAGAAGACGGCGAAGAAAGTTCCTCGGCGGCAGTGATCATGCGCGCGGTGATGTTTGGCGCGGTGGCGGCGGTGGGCGCGGCGGTAGTGCTGCTGCCCTACTTCGTGGAACTGCTGCACAATCCCATCAAGCAGGTGCCGATCCCGCACGCCAG
>DASUBK010000225.1:0-3997 GCA_035763305.1 Terriglobales bacterium
AACTGAGGAGCGCACGTTTCACTCACCACGCGCCGATGGCAACCCTTCCTGTGAGCCGGGCGCATCGTGAGCGGTGGAAAAAGACCGGGCTGCGGCGCTACGCAGCCCGAATCCCGTGGCCCAGGTCCCGTGAAAAACCCATTCCGCCGCCGGCCGTCAGGCCCTGCTGGCGGTGGACGCCGTGCTCGCCGTCGAAGCGGTGCTGGCGGTCGAGGCGGACCTCGCCGCGGAAGCGGTCGACGCCGTCGAAGCCGTTCTGGCGGTCGAAGCGGCGGATGCGGTCATGGCCGCGGTGCGCGAGGCCATGGCTGCCGCACGCGCTGCCTTGGCGATGTTCGCCGGACCGCTGGCCACGCTGACATCAACGGCCGCCGCCATGCGTCCCTTGGCAGCCGCCAGCGCTTTCCTGGCTGTTTGTTTCGCATTCAGTGATTTCTTTTGCATTTTCATCCCCCATCGAACTTCAACCCACAGATGCCTTGTGTATTGCACTCCCCGTGCCAAAGCGTGTGGCGCGCAAGTCTGCTGCAGGCGGGCAATGTTTTCAACAAAGGAATGCGGAAAAGCGGGAGCGAGCGGTTGCCGGCCGGCGATTGCGGTCAAAATTTGACTTGGGCTGGGTCAATTTTTTGCCCTTTGACGTGTCTTCCTGTGTCGGTGTGTTCGTCATCCGGATCGAACCCACGAGCCCACCAACACACGAGCACACTACAGACAAAAAAAGGGGCTGCGCGGGTGCGCAGCCCTTTAGCTCAGGAGATCCGTGATCGAACCAGGTTAGACCGAGCTGGCGGTCGAAGCCGTGGACGCCGTCGAAGCCGTGCTGGCGGTGCTCGCGGTCGAGGCCGTCGAGGCCGTGCTGGCGGTGGACGCTGTGCTCGCCGTCGAAGCGGTGCTCGCGGTCGACGCCGTGCTGGCAGTCGAAGCGGTCGAAGCCGTCGAGGCCGTGGAAGCCGTAGAGGCGGTCGAGGCGGTAGACGCCGAGCGCGCCAGGCTGGCCGGCGTCGACTTGGCTACCGCCTCGCCTGTCACCGGGTTAATCTTGCCCTTCGAAGCCAGCAACGCCTTCTTGGCGGCTTCACGGCTCTTGATCAAGGATTTCTTCTGCATGTTCTTTCTCCCCCGCAAAGTTGGTGGGTCACCCCACAGACGCCTTCCTTAGTGCACCCCGTGGGCCAAACCGCCTGTGAATCGCAAAATGCTCCTAGCGCCAATGTTTTCAATGTGCGGTTTCGGGAAACGTGCCCGGCCTGCCTGCGGGCTACGGAGCAATCGGGTCAATTTTTGAACCACGTGCGGTTAAAAATTTGCCTCACTCCCGCCCGATCTGGTACTTGCGGCACAGATACTTCATCTTCTGCGGCTTGATCTTCAGCAGGCGGGCGGCGGCGATTTTTTTGCCCCCGCTGCGACGCAGCGCCGCGCCCAGGTAGGCGACCTCGATGCGCGCCATCTCCTCGTCGAAATCGATGCCGGCTTCCGGGATCAGCAGCGCCTCCTGCGTGGTGTTGCTGGCCAGCAGGATCTGTTCCGGCAAGTCGCTGAGGGTAATGGCAGGACCCTCCACCATGACCACCAGGCGCTGGATGAGGTTCTCCAGTTCGCGCACGTTGCCCTTCCAGGTGTAAGCCTCCAGCACGTCCATGGCTTCGGGCTCGATGCGTTTCAAGGGAACGTTGTTGGTGGCGCACACCAGGCGCAGAAAGTGGTTGGCGAGCAGGGCGATGTCGCCTTCGCGTTCGCGCAGCGGCGGCAGCATCAGCGGCACTACGTGGATGCGGTAGAACAGGTCTTCGCGGAAGCGGCCGGCCTTGACCAGGGCCTCCAGGTCCTCATTGGTGGCGGTCAGCAGGCGGAAATCCACGCGCTTGGTGGTGCGGCCGCCCAGTCGCGTGACTACGCGGTCCTCCAGCACGCGCAGGAATTTGCTCTGCAGCTCCAGGCCGAGGGTGCCGATCTCGTCGAGAAACAACGTGCCGCCATGGGCCATTTCCATCTGCCCGGGGCGAGCGGTGTGAGCCCCGGTGAAGGCGCCCTTCTCGTGGCCGAAGAGTTCGGCCTCGATCAGCGGTTCGGGCAGG
Source organism: Terriglobales bacterium (assembly GCA_035763305.1). GTDB lineage: Bacteria > Acidobacteriota > Terriglobia > Terriglobales > Acidobacteriaceae > DASUBK01. The sequence goes on from DASUBK010000225.1 coordinate 2,082, forward strand.
GCGGCGCAATTGAGGCTGATGAAGGGCTTGTCGTGGCGCGGGCCGGCAGCGACGATGGAGCGCGCTACCAGTTCCTTGCCGGTGCCGCTCTCGCCGCGGATGATGACGGTGGTGTCGCTGGCGGCGAGGCGGGCAATGGCCTGGTAGACGCGGCGCATGGGCTCGCTGCCGCCGATCAGGAAGTGAAACGAGTAAGGAGCTGGGGCCACCCCGCTGCCGCCGTACATAGTGACTCCCCCAAGTGGCGCGGATTATGGCAAATTTTTGAACTTTGGGAAGGATAAATTTTGACCGGGGCGGCGGAGTTGTGGGCCGCATACCACCATGGTGGAACACACCCGCCTGAGTTGGCGGTCCTCGACACCGAGGCAGACGTGTCCACCGACCGTCGCGCTCGAGGCAGGGGCTGGTGGGCGACCTGGGCAAGCTATTTCGATCCGCCCCGATTGTGAAAACCGTTTTTGCTCGCTTCTGCTGCGGCACGAAAGCGGGATTGACCGCCGGCGAAATCCTCCGCTATCCTTCGGCGCGGAAATCCCCCCACTCGGTTCAGGTCAGGCCCCTGCGGCAAACTCTGTCCAGGCCCCTCCCCGTCGGCCCCTACAACGTAAGAGCGAGGTGATCCCCGTGGATGCACGCTGCGAGCTGCGTGTGTTTCGCTCGGACCCGATCCGAATCTTCGGTACCGATAACGCCGGCAACGCGGTAACCCTGTCCACCTACACGGTGGACGTCAGCCATCACGGCGCGCGCGTGCTGGGACCCTGGCGAACGCCGGGAGAGATCATCGGCGTGCGCAAGGGAATGGAGAAGGCGCGCTTCAAAATCGTGTGGGTGGGACCGCCGGACACCATCCACTCGGGGCACATGGGGCTCCGCTGCGTGGACGAAAAGTTCATCTGGGACATTGCCCCGCCGGACGCCCGCCCGGTGCAGAGCGCCGCCACCAACTCTCGCTCCTACGCGTCGGCGCTGGCTCTGGCGGCCACGTCGTTGCCGCGGAACAACCGCCGCAAGCACGACCGCTTCCTCGCCGAGGGCGGGGTGAAGGTGACGGTGGTGGGAGAGGACTCGCCGCAGTGGACCAGCCTGCACGACATCAGCGCCGGCGGCTGCTACGTGGAGACCACCAGCCCGCTTCCGCCGGACACGCGGGTGAGCGTGGTGGTGCATATCGCCGATGTGCAGATCGAGGCGCGCGGACACGTCACGGTTTCCCACCGAGTGGTGGGGATGGGCATTCAGTTCGATGAATTCACCGCGCTGAATCGCGACCGCCTGCAGCACGTGGTGCAGGAACTGGCGAAGGCACAGCCGGACCAGCCGGCGTAAACCCGCCGGTCGGGGTCGACCGGCCTCCATCCCCGGATCAGCCGGCGGAGGTCCCCAGCCTTTGCAGTCCCCTGGCGGCATTCTGCACGTGCGATTGCAGCCGCTGCAGCGAGGCGTTGAGGGAGTTGATCTTCTCCGTCAGGCCGCGCTGCTGGGCGGTGGCCATAATGGCATCGCACTGCTGCTGAACCTTCTGCGCGGCGCTGAGCAGGAAGGTCAGGGAGTCGGCGTGCGGCTTCCACAGGTACGCCGAATTCTGTTTGTCCTCAAAATCCTGCAACTCGGTCTTGATGCAGGCCTGCAGCGCGACCAGTTGGCGGGTGGCGGCGGCGTAGTCGGCGCGAAAGCTCTTTTCGCCCACGTACTCGTTGCGGAAGGCCTCGATCTCCGACGGCCACAGGCTGATGGCTCCCTTGCGCAGGGGGAAGATGCTGGCGGAGCGCGGATCGGCGGCCTGCATGAAGTTGCGGATCGAGTCGTGCATGGCGCGCAGCTTGCCCTCCTCGATCATGGGATTGAAGCTTCCGGCGGCTTCGTGGGGATGGACCGGCGCGGAGACGGGCCCGAATGCGGGCTCCGCCGGC
>DASUBK010000226.1:0-2382 GCA_035763305.1 Terriglobales bacterium
GTGGCTGGAGTAGGTCGGATTCAACAGGTAGGAGTACAGCATGGGCTCGTGGCGGACGCCGGTGAGCTCGATCTTGCGCTCGCGCAGGGCGTGAATCGCAGCCTTGTAGTCATGCACCGCCTTGGGCACCGAGGCGTCGCCGAACGCCTTCTTCAGCGTTTCGCAGGCTTCGTTGCCGTCGAGATTGACGGTCAGCGCTTTGGCGGGTGCGGTTGAAATCGCCACCTGCTCGGGAGGCGCTTCGGTCGCGGCGGCGAACGACAATTCACCGCTCTGGTTCTCGTCAGAGTCTTCCTCTTCTTCGCCTTGCTCCGGCGCGGCCAGCGAAAAGCCGAAGGCGATCGCCAGCGGCACGTTCTTTTCGCGGGCGCCGAGCGCGGCCTTCACGTCGTCGGCACTCAGAGCCTCGCGGTAGTCCGCCTCGCCCAGTTCAATGCCGGTGCCGAACTCCTTGATCAGCGAGGTGAATTCCAGTTCGGTGAACAGCGTGCGCGCGGCAGCAACGTCGGGGTCGACCGCCTTCATCGGCTCCAGTTCCAGCTCGATGGGCACGTTGCAGTCGATGGTGACCAGCTCCTTGCTCCACAGGATCTGGTCCTTGTACTGCAGCAGCGACTCGCGGTAGCGCTTCTGTTCGACTTCGGACGCGTGCTCCAGCAGTTGCTCCAGCGAGCCGAAGCGCTTGATCAGCTCCACCGAGCCCTTGTCGCCGATGCCGGGCGCGCCAGGAACGTTGTCGATCGAATCGCCGCGCAGCGCCATCACGTCGATCACCCGCGACGGCGGCACGCCGAGAATCTCCTCCACCTTGGGCGGATCGCAGATCAGGTTGTCCTTGGGCGGATTGAGCACGCAGATCTTGTCGTTCACCAGCTGCAGCATGTCCTTGTCGCTGGAGACGACGTACACCGGGTGCGAGCGCTCGGCGGCCTTGCGCGCCAGGGTTCCGATCACGTCGTCGGCCTCGAAGCCGGAGACCTCGAGGATGGGAATGCGGAAGGCCTCCAGCGCGCGGCGGATGTAGGGAATCTGCTGCGCCAGGTCGGGCGGCATCTCGGCGCGCTGCGCCTTGTAGCCGGCGTAGGCCTGGTCGGTGAAGGTCTGCGTCTTCATGTCGAACTTGCCGAAGGAGGCGATCTCCTTGGCCTGCCGGTCGCGGAAGGTGGGGCCGGCGACGTCGAAGACGGCGGCGATGTACTCGGGATGGAAGTCGTCCACCAGCTTGCGCAACATGTTGATGAAGACATAGCTGGCGCCGGTGGGAATGCCGGTGGAGGTGGACATGGGCCTCTGTCGCGCCATGGCGTGGTAGGCGCGAAAGATGAACGACATGGCGTCGATCAGAAAGACCCGGGGATGCGATGAGCCGCGGCCATCCGGCTTGGCGGCGGACTTGGACGCCTGCGGCTTGGGCGCAGTCTCGGTGGCGGCAGGCGGGGATTTCTTGCGCGGAGGCAAGAAATAAGTTTAGCAGGCACGCCGAGACGCGAGGGCGGTACCGCGATCCCAGAATGGAATACGCAGCTCTCTCTCCTGGCTTCAAATCCTTTCTATTCAGCTTTGCTGAATCGAGAATGTTGTTTCGCTTTCAACCTAGTCACGGCTGAAGGCGCATAACTCCAATGGGGGAGGATTCTTGTGACCAAGACTCATCTTGCAATCATCATGGCCGTGATTCTGCTGGGCTGCGCTGTCGGGGCCGTCGCCCAGCAAAATTGCCAGGATCTACGCGCACTCAACACGCAAACACTGACCGTCGACCCGGAGGGGAACGGCGGCTGGCTGCTGCTGCCCGGTGCGACTAGCGGCGTGCTGGACTGGCAGAATTTTTCTCCGCACTACATTGAATATGTCCCGCCGGCGGAGGGCGGATCGGCGTATCCCAACGCCGTGGCCGGGCGCTATTGGGATTTCACCCAGAAGTGGTATTTCCAGGACGGCGACGGCCATGACGTCGGTACCTTCACCGTGAGCGCCTACCATGCGTCGTTCCCGGTGCCGAAGGGCAAGGGCGGGATGGGGAACTTCGTCGGCAGCGGAAAGATCACCGGTGGAACCGGCATCTTCGAAGGGGCTACGGGAACGGTCACCGAGACCGGCCCGTACCTGCTCTGGTTTACCGAGGATGGCTGGACGCACGGCCAGTACAACGCGACTTACATCGCCCGGGTCTGCTTCAACTAACCAATCAGCGCCGGCAGGAAGGTGCAGGGGCGGACTGTTCGAGTCTAGTCCTGCACCGGAACGCCGTACTCCGTCGTGTAATGAAGCTCGATTTCGCCGCAGGTGTGCTGCTCGGCGGAGTACACCACGCAGCGGTCGAAGGGCTTCGAGTACACGTGCAGGCTGACCGCGCGCTGGTTGTACTCCTTGGGGTTGAAT
>DASUBK010000227.1:0-10622 GCA_035763305.1 Terriglobales bacterium
GGGTAAGGCGGGGATCGCTGCTGGTGATTCCTATCGGACGCACGCTGCTCTATGCGGAGCCGATTTACCTGCAGGCGGAGCGCAGTCCCATGCCGGAATTGCGCCTGGTGGTGCTGGCCCTGCAGGACAAGCTGGCGTACGGGCCGACCTTCGAGTCGGCGCTGGCGTCGCTGTTCGGCAACGCGGCGCCTCCGGCGGCGGCGGGTGCATCGGCGAATGCAGCGCCGGCGCCCTCCGGAGCTACGGCGCCGCCAAATGCGGAGTTCCAGGCGCTCATCGGGCAAGCCGCGCAGGACCTGGCGGAGTACCAGCGGCTCACCGCGGAAGGCAAGCTGGGCGAGGCGGGGCAAAAGCTGGAACACCTGAAGAGCACGCTGGAAAAATTGCAGCAAGGCCGGAAGTAGCCAAGACTGGCGTCAGGAAATCTCGGGCACCGCGTGAGGCGTGCCCTCCTCGGCCGCCATTCCTGCGGTCTTAGCCGCCAAAGTCGGAGAACTGGTCGGGCCAGCGCTGCGCGCGGTGATATACGGCGGGGATAACGACATCGGTCTTGCGAATGGTGTACGCCACGATGAATGGCGTCCCGGGGATCACCAGTTCGCGCGTTCCCGGGAGACGCCCGCGCCGGCCGGACAGCGGAAAAGAAGCCAGGCGTTCGATGGAGGCGATCACCTTCTCTGTCACGCGGGCTGCGATAGTGTCGTCGCCGGCCAGGGCCAGGAAGTCATACGCCTGGTCCAACTGCTGCGCCGCCTGCTCCGTCCATTCGATCATCAGCTTGCGCGCCGGGCCTTCTTCTTGAGCCGCTTGATCACCTCGGCGTGCGGTCTGAGCCGCCGTCCTTGCCGCGGAAGTGCCTGTACCAACGGGAGTTGTGCCGGCGCCGCGAATCGTCGTTAAATCAGCGCGGCATGAAGTTCCTCTCCGCACTTGCGCTGGTCCTCGCGGTAGCCGCGGGCGCGGCCGCCCAGGACATGCAGTTTGACTGGGTGGCGGCCAATACCGAAGCCGTCCGCCTCGATCCCGGCTACTACCATGCCGGCCACGTGTACCGCCCCGGTTCCAGCGGCGGCAACATGCACGTGGACATCGCGGCCGACAAGCCGGTCACCATCGCCCTGGCGCCCGAGGACCAGTGGAACGATGCGGTGCAGCACGGCGAGCGCATTCGCGAGATCAACTTCCTCTGCATGCAGGAGCACGTGGTCAAGACCACCTATACCTGCCACATTCCGCCGCAGGCCATGGTGCTGGTCATCCGTGACGAGCGCCACAACACCGACAAGGCCGTCTATGCCGGTCTGGGAGCGCTGCGCACCGGCAATGCCACCGCGGATCGCGCCGCGGTCATCGGGATCGGCACGGTGTTGACGGGCTCCGGTTCGGTGACCCACCGTTACGTTTCCCCCAACGACCTCCACATCCAGTACTACAGCTGGTTGTGCGTGCAGAATTGCGACCAGCCGGAATTTCGCTGGCAGCTCAAGGCGAAGGAAAAGTACAAGCTCACGCCCATCCTCAAGGTGTATGGCGGCATCTTCCCCGACCATGACGGCGAGCAAATCAGCGTGAAGATCAAGTCGCCGGTGCCCATGGCGGTCGCGGTTCTGCCCTCGGCCGTCGCCAACCAACTGCCGCAAAACCCCGGCACGCTGGAGGCGGCGCTGGCCAAGAGTTCCTGCCAGCAGCGCGGCATCCAGTCGCTCAGCTGGGAGTGCCCGCTGAACATGGCCGATGGCCCGCTTTCCGTGGTCGTGGTGCCGGAATCCACCAGCAACGTCCCGCACAAGAAAGCGGAGATCGAAGTATTCGAATCCAAGTGCGTGGCCAACTGCGGCGTGCCTCCCACCCAGGCCGCCAACGAGAAGTAGCCAGACCTGCCGCTGACAACCCTATTTACTCTTTCAGCAACCTATCCTGCAGGGGCATCCGGCCCCCAAGCAGAGGTGGGTCATGCTGTGGCTGATTTTCTTTATTCTCCTGATCGCGTGGATCCTGGGGCTGGTGGGGACTTACACCATCGGCGCCTGGCTGTGGCTGTTGCTGGTGTTGGCGGTGATCGTGCTGATCATCCAGCTGGCGACCGGACGCAGGGTCGCGTGAAGGTCGTCCACTGTGGATTGCGTTCGCGGGTCGGAAGGCCCGCGCTTCCACGGTGAGGCAATCATCCGGGATGCGGTTCCACGACAGAAACCGCAGGCGAGGGCGCCCTTCGACAAGCTCAGGGCAGGCTCTGCGGCGACGTGATTTCGTCCGGCTACGTGATTTTGTCCGGCTACGTGATTTTGTCCGGCTACGTGGTTTCGTCTTCTAGATGCTGGCCGGTTGCATGACTTCCACGCTGGCTTCGCGCAGGAACTTGGCCGCTTCTTCCGGCGGCGTGGGGTTGATGTAGAACCCTGTCCCCCACTCGAATCCCGCCGTCTTGGTCAGCTTGGGCATAAATTCCAGGTGCCAGTGGTAGTAGTCGTTGGACGGGTCCTGCACCGGAGAGCTGTGGATGACCAGGTTGTAGGCGGGATTCTCCAGCACATTGTTGGCCTTGGCGATCAGCGCCTTGATCTGCTTGGCCAGGCTCTCGAACTGCTGCGAGGAGGAGTGCTCGAAGGCCGATTCGTGGCGCTTGGGCAGGATCCAGGTTTCGAAGGGGAAGCGGGGCGCGTAGGGCGCCAAGGTCACGAAGTCGTTGTTCTCGCCGACCACGCGGACGCCGCTCTCCACCTCCTGGCGGATGATGTCGCAGAAGACGCAGCGCTCCTTGTAGACGTAGTACTGCTTGGCGCCCTCCAGTTCCTCCACCACCTGCTTGGGAACGATGGGCAGGGCGATGAGCTGCGAGTGCGGGTGCTCCAGCGAGGCGCCGGCGGCCTCGCCGTGGTTCTTGAAGATCAGAATGTACTTGAAGCGCTTGTCCTGGCGCAGGTCGAGGATGCGGTCGCGGAAGGCCCAGAGCACGTCCTCGATGCGCTTCTCCGGCAGGCCGGCGAAGCTCTGGCTGTGCTCGGGGGTCTCGATGATGACCTCGTGGGCGCCGATGCCGTTCATGCGGTCGAACATGCCGTCGGCGCGGCGGTTGAGGTTGCCCTCGATGCCCAGGGCGGGGAACTTGTTGGGCACCACCCGCACCGTCCATCCCGGGCTGTCCTTGGCGGGAGGGGCGCCGCCGTTGGGATTGGGACGGTAGGCGAGGATTTCCGGCGGGGTCTTGCTCTCCTGCCCGTAGCAGAAGGGGCAGAAGCCACCCTTGAATTTCATCGAATCGCGAACGAAATCGGTGGGACGCTTGGCGCGGTCGGTAGAGATGATGACCCAGCGGCCGACAATCGGGTCCTTGCGAAGTTCAGGCAATGAGTGCTCTCCCTGGGTGCTGGGCGATTTCCCGACGCCCTACTCTGATTCTACGTTAGTTGGAAGGCATTCTTGAATAGGGTGATCTGCGGAGGCGCGGCAGGCTGGTCGCGGTAGACGCTGACGATGTCGAAGCGCAAGGAGGGCGGCTGGGGCAGGCGGCGGCAGTATTCCCGCGCCATGGCCGCCAGTTCGCGGCGTTTGGGACGATCCACGGCGGCCTCGGCGGGCAGGAAATCGCGGCTGGAGCGGGTCTTCACCTCGACGAAGCAGAGGATGTCGCCCTCCCAGGCGATGAGATCGAGTTCGCCGCGGCGGCGGCGGGTGCGCCAGTTGCGCGCCACCACGATGTACCCGTGGCGGCGAAGATAGAAGTAGGCGTCGTCTTCGCCTTCTTTGCCGGTCATCAGGTGAGCGGCCAGGCGCTGCCGCGGCAGCAGACGCGCCGCGGCATCGAGCGTGCGGAGGATGGCGTGAACCACGCGGCCTTGCATGGGAAAAGTGTAGTGACGGCGGGATTGGAATGGCCCTGGAAGATTGCAGATTGAAGATTTCAGATTTCAGATTGGGCCTGGGGTGAGAGCCTTCGCGTCCTTCGGGTGAACTACGAGGAGCCGGTTCACACGAAGGCCACGAAGGACACACTAAGGCCACGAAGGTCAACAACCAATCTGAAATCTGAAATCATCAATCTGCAATCGCTTAGAAGCGGAACGTCAGCTCGGTGTAGCCGAAGTCGGCGTTGGGTCCGGAGGGGTAGATCGAGCGCACCACGCCGCGGCCCCAGGCGTGGCCGTAGTAGAAGCCAAAGGCCCAGTGCGGCGACAGGTTGTAGTCGGCGCTGATGTCCCACACGTCGGCCAGGCCGCGATTGCCGTTCGCCGGGCGGCCGACATAGCCGAAGGTGCGCGGCTGGAAGGCGCCTCCGCCCTGGTACCAGAGATCGTTGCGTGACGCCAGCCACAAGGCGTGGTATTCGCTGCGCAGCGTCAGCTTGGGCGAGGGACGCAGAATCACGATCGCCGAGGCGTCGTTCATGTTCTCCAGAGTCCAGCAGGGAAAGCGGGCGTAGATACGCGGCGTGGGCAAGACCTGGAAGAAGGTATTGTGGGTGTGGTCGGCGGGATTGCCGTCTCCGGAACCCATGTCGTAGCCAAGCCGCAGCCACGGCCGCCACGCCGCTTTGGGCTGCCAGCCGGCCTCGATGGCGAGCGCGCCCGCGCGATGCTGCTGCACGCCCCAACTGCCGGCCTGTCCTGCCAGCCACAGCAGGAAGTCAAGAGTTCCAGCGTGCTGGCTCTGGACGGCGTGAATGTAGTGCAGGCCGAATGTTCCGATGTTGATGTTCTGCAGGCGATCGGGACCGCCGCGCACCGCCGCCGAGCGGTTGTCGGTCTTGGCGACCGCGCGCTCATCCTGGTAGCCGAGCCCGAAGAGGCGCAGTTCGCCGTTGCTGCGCCCGGAGCCGGTGGCCCAGGTCAGCGCGCCGTACTCCCAGTTCACGTCGAGTTCGCCCAGCCCGTCCACCTGGTAGACGCCGCGCGTAGGCCGCGCTGCCGCCACGGTCAGGTTGGCGCGGCGGAAATTCGAGGAGAAGAAGACGCCGTCGTTGCTGCGTCCCGTGACCACGAACTGGAAATTCCCAATCAGGCGGTGGGCGATGCGCATGGACTTGAGCGCGGCGAGAGTGGAGTCGACTGGCGCGATCTCGGTGCCGTCCACGAAATCATAGCGGCCCAGCGTCAGTTGCGTGCCCGCGCGCCCGCCTAGTCGCTTGAAGCGCACATATGCCTTGTAGGGAAAGATGGAGGCAGTGTTCTCGCGCCCGCCGTTAGCCGCCAGGTAGGTTCCGCCGAGACCGAGTTGTCCGGCCGGCGCGGGCGCCACCGACCGCGACGGCAGCGCCAAGAGCGAGGGCTGGGCAAGTTCGACCAGCCAGTCGAGTTTGCGGCGCTGCTGGCCGATGTTCACCCGCAGGATGGATTGCGGGAAGGCGTAGGCGTTTTGCGTTCCGGCGCCGTCCTGGAACCAGTTCCACGCCTCCAGCCGCAGCCGCCAGCTGCCGTGGAGGGAAAGCCCGTGCCAATTCCCGCCGCCGGCGCTGTCGGGCACCGGCAGGCCTGCCATGGGAGTCAGCGAGTCCGCTTCGTCGGCCAGCGGGTCGCCAGGCTCGTTGATGTGGGTCCAATGCTCGCTGTGGTCGGCGGGCGAATCGGTGGGCGTGGGCAGCGTCTGCCCCGCCACCACCGTGACCATCTTGCCCGGCCCGCAATCCACGTAGCTTTTCATGTCGGGCGTGTAAATGCGGACCGTGCCCGAGATGCAGATGTACTGGGTGCGGCCGGGCACGCTGGCGTCGGCGCCGAAATCGGTGCCGATGACGCCCGCCGCCGAGGTCGGCGTGCGCAACAGAAAGCTGGCGCCATTGCGGGTGAACCTGGACACCTGGCAGCGGATCTTGCCGTAGCCGAGTTGCAGCGAGGTCTGCTGCGCGGCGGCGTCGTGCTTCAGAATGGTGAGCTGGGAACTCTTGCCCAGCGACAGGATGGACTGGTCGTTCAGGCCGATGCGGGCGCGGCCGGAGTCGTTGGTGCGCACCTGGTCGCCCCATAGCACGTCGGTTCCGTTCACCGCCGGCAGTTGGGCAGCGTTCTTGCCGGCGTTGCGGCGGATCGTCACCTGCGTGATCTGGGCGGAAACGTGACCGGCGGAGGGGGCAGTCTGCGCGTGCAGGCACGCGGCGATGAGGAGGATCGCGGCAACGGCCAGAGTTCTCGTGTTCATGCGCTCTCGGTCAATGAGCTTCGGGAGCCGTGGAATCGGGAAGGGCCTTGGGCATGCGTCGCACCACCAGCCATACCGCGATGGTCCAGCAGGGAATCAGATCCACGCCGGGCACCAACTCGGCCGCCAGCGAAGGCAGGAACTCGACGTGGAAGCCCAGCAGGCGGGTGAGAACCACCATGACGATGAGGTCGAGGAGGTCATCGGCGACCGAGGCCGCGCCGGCGAAGAACAGGGGAAAGGCCACGATCTGGGCCAGGTCGGCGGCGGCGGCGATCAGCAGGGCCTGCTGTTGCGGAGTGAAGCGGAGCCGCATGCAAGGCCTATGGTAGCGCGGTTGGGGAGATGTTGGCGATGGTCGTCCGGCGTTGCGCGCCGGCCTGAGTTCCGCTACGGTAACAGCACGCGAGGATACGTCATGACGCAGGACGATTTCCGCCGGCTGGCGCTGGCCCTGCCCGAGACCACCGAACAGGAGCACATGCGTCATCCCGACTTTCGCGTGGCGGGCAAGATCTTCGCCACGCTGGCGTATCCGAACGACGAGTTCGGCATGGTCAAGCTGACTCCCGAGCAGCAGCAGGAATTCCTGGCGCGGGACGGCAAGGCGTTCGTTCCCGTGCCGGGAGCGTGGGGACGGCAGGGCTGCACCCACGTGACGCTGAAGGCGGCGAAGGTGACAGTGGTGCGGCAGGCGATCGCATTGGCGTGGCAGAACGCGGCGCAGCAGGCGAAGGCGGCGGGGAAGAGCGGGCGGCGGAAATAGCGACGCCGCGGGCGCTGCTTCGGCGGATTACCGGTTCGCCCAGAAACCGGTCATGCCCGTAGGACGGTTGTCGCGGTACCACGGCGTCTTCAGGCGCATCAGGTTGGAGACGCTGCGATTCGGGTTGAGGCCGGCGATGACCAGCCGCAGCAAAGGATTGTGGGTCTTCGCTTCCAGGCGGCGAATCAGCACCTTGTCCAGCGCGTCTTCTCCCACCACCCAGATGGTGCCGCCGAGCGGCGTGGCGATGAGGTCGGTCAGGCCGGCGCCGTCGGTGTAGCCGTGCGAAGCTTTGGAGTAGTAAGTCGTGCGCCCTTCAAAGCCGATGCCCGCCTCGCCGATGGGGCCGAGTTCCCACTGGGCTTCATAGGCCGCGGCCCACGCCATCGCGCGCAGGCGGCTGAACCAGTACGTCTTCGACTTGGCAATCGTCAGCGTGACGCCCTTGGGGTCGTTCTCGATATAGGAGAACTCCACCACCGCGCCCTGCATGGGATGGCCCACATAGTTGACGAGGAAAGGATCGCCGTCGTTCCAGTGGCCAAAGCGGGGCGCGTGCAGCGCATCGGAGTACTTGGAAAACCAGTTGCCGTGGAAGGTCTCGTAGCGCGACCACTTGTCGAAGGCGATGAGGCCTGCATCCTGCGCGGCCAGGAAGCGGCCGGTCTGCAGCAGCGCGCCGCGCCAGTGCAGCTTGCATTCGTCCCTGGTGGCCTCATGCTCTTCGCAGCGCCGGCTGATGTCGCGGCTGGAGGGAACGGCGACGATGGCCGCAGCGGTATCCACCGAGGAAGAAGAGGCCCCGGGCACAGCGTGGGAATCGGTGAAGCTCTGGGCGAAGGCGGCTGCGCAAGCAAGCGTGAATGCGGCCACGACAGCGGTACGGCGAAACATGGGTTCTCCGGGAGGGCGGGAGAACTGTACTGTCGCGGCGCGCAAGCGGCCATGGGGAGAATGCCTTAGATTCGGGGCGCCGGCATCCTGCCGGTGTTGCCCCTGCGTTCCTTGCATTCTGCTCCCCGCCCCGTCACAATCGCGGTATGCAGATGGGAGCCCAGGGCGGAGGCTCGCGCGGCGGGCGGTTTACCGCCGGCGTCATCGTGCTGGTCACGCTCAGCAACCCACGGGAGAAGTTCTGGGGCGCGATCCTGGACCTTTCGCCGGCCGGGGTGAGCGTTCGCGGGCTCGACCTCAACTCCTTCGACGATTTCGCCAAGCAGGTCCGGGCGGGCGAAGAGGTCACGCCGGCGGCGGTGTTTTTTCCCATGCACCGCGTGGAGCGCATCGAACTCGACCTGCGCAACGGCGAGATTCCCTCCCTCTGCGAGCGCTTCGAGTTGAAGACCGGCGAGGCCGCGGCGGCGGTGCTGGGCAGCGACGCCGCCCAGGAGATTTCCATCGGCTGTTCCCTGGCCGAGGCGGAGCGCAAATTCGTGCAGGCGACGCTGGCGGCGGTGGACCAGGACATGGCGCGCGCCAGCGAGTTGCTGGGGATCACCGAGGAGCAGATCCGCACCGTGCTCTCCTTCGGCCTGGGCGAGATGCGGGAGCGCGGGCGATGATCCGGCAGTTGCTCACCGCGCCCAACCAGATCACCCTGCTGCGCTTCATCTTCATTCCCTTCATCATCATCAACATCGTCGACCACAACTACGGCTGGGCGCTGATCCTGATGGTGCTGGCCGGCACCAGCGACGGCATCGACGGCCTGCTGGCGCGCAAGCTCAAGCAGCAGACGCGCCTCGGGCAGTACCTGGATCCCATCGCCGACAAACTTCTGCTGAGCAGCACCTTCCTGGTACTTTCCATCGTCCACCAGATTCCGTGGAAGTACACTGTGCTGGTGTTCAGCCGGGACCTGATCATTCTCGCCACCTGCGCCGTCATCTACGCCACCACCAACCTGCGCGATTTCTCACCGTCGATTTTCGGCAAGATCAACACCTTCGCCCAGATCCTCACCGTGTTCTTCGTGGTGCTGTATGAGGTGCACGGCGTGTTGTGGGTGCTGATTTGCCGGCGGCTGGGCCTGTATTCGACCATGGCCTTCACCATCATCAGCGGCGTGCACTACGTTTTCCTGGTGGGAGTTCGCCTGCGCGATCTCGAGCGCGCTCGCACCCGGGCGATCGCCAGTTAACGTAAGGGTTCTCCCCGGTCGCCAGCATCCTCGCGCTGCGATATTCTGAGTGGCTGTTCTCTCGCGGCGAATCGTTGACATTCATTCCCTGCTGTGGAAAGGCGGAGCATGAAGCGGATTCTTGTCCTTATAGCCTGCATGGTGATGATCGCGGCCGCCCTGCGCGCCGACGAAGTGGTGCTGCAGAACGGCGACCACATCACCGGCACGGTCACCCGGTTGGATAAGGAAGGGCTGCACATCAAATCGCCCTACCTGGGCGAAGTGAAGATGCCTATGTCGGCGGTGAAGAGCATGATCGCCGATAATCCGGTGCACATGCGGGCGGGCCAGGAAGATCTCAACATCCTCACCCTCGACGCCGACGACACCTACGTGCGGGTGGAGACGGTGGACCGGACGATGGTGAACCTGCCGCGGGGCACGGTGAATTCGCTGCTCTCCGGCCCCGAGTACGAGGCGCAGCAGCGCCTGGAGCACGCCGGCTTCTTCGACGAGTGGGGCGGCTCGGCCAACGCCGGCTTCACCGCCGCGCGCGGCAACTCCGGCAGCTCCAACCTGAGCCTGGGGCTGGATACCGCCCGCGTCACCAACCACGACAAGCTGGCGGTGTACTTCAACTCGCTGTTCGCGCAGAACTCCGCCGGCGGGCAGACGGTCACGAACGCCAACACCATTCGCAGCGGCGTCAATTACTCGGTAAACGTCAGCGATCGCATGTTCACCTTCGGCTTCACCAACTTCGAGACCAACGCGTTGCAGAAACTCGACCTGCGCAACGTGATCGGCGGCGGCATGGGAGTGCGCCTGGCGCAGTCGCCGCACGGCGAGCTGGAGCTGTTTTCCGGCGGCTCCCTGAACCAGGAGTTCTACTCCGCGGAGCCGGGCCGGCGCTCCGGAGAGGCCCTGCTGGGCCAGGAAATCGCCTACAACCTGACCAGCCGGACTACGTTTTCCGAGCGGCTGAACCTTTTTCCCAATCTCACCGATCCCGGCGAGTACCGCGTCACCATGGATTCTTCGGCGTTGCTGAAGCTGAACCACTGGATGGGCTGGCAGGTCAGCCTGAGCAACATCTACGTCAGCAACCCGCCCCTGGGAGCGCAGAACAACGACGTGCTGCTGACCACCGGCATCCGCTTCAGCCTGGGGCAGGAGCACCCGTTCAAGCCCCATTCCAAGATCGTGGATGTGCTGAAGTAGTGGACAGTGGTCAGTGAATAGTGGTCAGACGGGCTTTCTCCTGACCACTGACCACTGACCACTGTCCACTGGCCACTGGCCACTGTTCACTTTCCGCTGTATGCTCTCCGCCCATGCTAGGCGGCAAGAGCAGCGCGCAGTGGATCGCGCAGTACGCGACCAGCCATCAGCACCCCGTCAACCGGATGTGCCACACCTTCGGCATTCCGACCATCGTGGTATCGCTGGCGCTGTTCGTGGCCGCGATCTTCTTTCATTCGCTGCTGTGGTACGCGGTGGGGCTGTTCGTCTTCGGCTGGGCGCTGCAATTTATCGGGCACGCCTTCGAAGGCAAGGAGCCGGAATTCTTTCACGACTGGCGATTCCTGTTCGTGGGACTGC
>DASUBK010000228.1:0-5919 GCA_035763305.1 Terriglobales bacterium
GAGGAAATCCTGCAGGAGATCAACGGCTACAGCGTTGCCGACCGCCAACTGCTGGAGAACTTCGAGAAGCTGAAGAACGACGGCTCCACCGCCTCCGGCTGCTGGATTTATTCCGGCATCTTCCCCAAGGCGGGCCTGAACAAGGCCAACCAGCGCGCGCCGGAAGATCTCTACGGCCACGGCTGGGCGTTCTCCTGGCCCAAGGACATTCGCGTGCTCTACAACCGCGCCTCCGCTCGTCCCGACGGCACGCCCTGGAGCGAGCGCAAGAAACTCGTCTGGTGGGACGCGGAGAAGAAGCAGTGGACCGGCCGCGACACGCCCGACTTCTTCAAGGACAAGCCGCCCGACGATCCCGGGGGCGAAAAAGGCGCCAAGGCTCTTCCCGGCGACAAGCCGTTTATCCTCCACGCCGATGGCGTCGGCTGGATCTTCGTCACCAGCGGCTTGAAAGACGGCCCGCTGCCCACGCATTACGAGCCGCTGGAGTCGCTGTTCCGTAATCCCATGTACCCCGAGCAGCAGCACAATCCTCCGGCCAAAAAGAAAGAGCGTCCCGACAATCCCTATGCGGTCGGGCCCGGCGATCCGCGCTTCCCCTACGTGCTGACCACCTATCGCTTGACCGAGCACCACACCGCCGGCGGCATGTCGCGCACCTTGAGCCATCTCGCCGAGTTGCAGCCGGAGCTGTTCTGCGAAATTTCTCCCGAACTCGCCGCCGATCTCGATGTCGAGCACGGCGACTGGGTCACCATCGTCAGCCCGCGCGCGCTGGTCTCGGCTCGCGCGCTGATTACGCCGCGCATGCGCCCGCTGTGGGTCGAGGGCCAGACCGTGCACCAGGTCGGACTGCCCTATCACTGGGGATGGAAAGGCATGGCCAAGGGCGATGTCACCAACGACCTGCTGGCGATCTCCGAGGAACCCAACGTGCGCATTATGGAAACCAAGGCGCTGGTCTGCAACCTGGTCAAAGGCCGCCGCGCCGAACACGAAGCCGCCCTCGACGAGCTGAAGTTTTTGCTGCAGAGGCCGGCATGACTTTCGCTGGGTGCCAGGAATCTCGATGGGAGGGCACGGCTTTAGCCGTGCCGTTCGGACTGCTAGATGAGAGCGGCTTTAGCCGCTGAGGGAACTACGACAAACGAAGAACCAACAACGAAGAACAAAGAAAAATCATGAGCGCATCCACCGGCATCTTCGGCGAAAAACAAGTCACCACCGGCTTCTTCACCGACTCCACTCTCTGCATCGGCTGCAAGGCCTGCGAGGTCGCCTGCAAGGAGTGGAACGGCGTCGATCCCGACGGCCTCGACTGGACCGGCTTTTCCTACGACAACACCGGCGCGGTCGGACACTCCACCTGGCGCCACGTGAAATTCGTCGAGAACATGCCCACCGCCGGAGTTGGCGGCAACTCCCCCGAGCAGGTCACCTGGGAATTTTCCTCCGACGTCTGCAAGCACTGCGAAGAAGCAGGCTGCCTCGAAGCCTGCCCCACCGGCTCCATCATCCGCACCGAGTATGGCGGCGTCTACGTGCAGCCCGACGTCTGCAACGGCTGCGCCTACTGCGTGGTCGCCTGCCCCTTCGGCGTAGTACAGAAGAACAAGGAAGACGGCCGCGCCTTCAAGTGCACCTTCTGCTACGACCGCCAGCGCGTAGGACTGCAGCCGGCGTGCGCCAAAGCGTGCCCGACCGAGTCCATCATGTTCGGCGAGCTCGACTCGCTCCGCCTGCGTGCCCAGGAGCGCCTGCAGGAGTTGCAGGGCCGCGGCATGAACGACGCCAACATCTACGATCCGACCGAAACCAGCGTGAAAGGCACGCACGCCTTCTTCCTGCTGCGCGGCGACCCGCGCGCTTACAATCTCCCTCCCAAGCCGGAGGTGCCCACGATTTATCTGGAGAAGGGCTGGAAGTCTTCCGCGGTCGGCTCGGCGCTGCTGCTCGCCGGCGCCGCCGTGGCCTTCCTGGCTTCACGAGGCTCACGTAGCGACCGGCGAGGCTCGCGTAGCGACAGGCGCCCTCGCCTGTCAAACCCCGGTGGCCAGCGTAGTTAATGGAATTCACATACGGAGGCACGGAGACACGGAGCATGGAAAATCAATTCCGAAATAATAAACAGCTTCTTCTCCGTGCCTCCGTGTTGAACAACTGAAACTGAAACTGAAACTGAAACTTTCATGAGCACAAATCCGCAAACTCCCGAAGAACAACAGCGCCGCGAAGCCCGCATCGTCGAATTGCGCCGCCAGGCCGAAACCCGCGGCCGCGTCCAAGGCCTCGGCGTCCGCCCGTCCGGCGCACCCTTCCCCATGGCTTCGCCCGAGACCGGCTATTACGGCGTCCACCTGCTCAAAGAACCGCAGTGGACCTGGCAGGTGCCGCTGTACTTTTTCGTCGGCGGTGCGGCCGGATCCTGCGGCGTGCTCGGCGCGCTGGCCGACTGGGTCGGCGACGATCATGAACTCGCGCGCGACGCCCGCTGGCTCGCTCTCGGCGGCGGCATGCTCTCCGGCGCGCTGCTGACCTGGGACCTCGGCAAGCCGCAGCGCTTCCTCAACATGCTGCGCGTCTTCAAGCCGCAGAGCCCGATGTCCATGGGCGCCTGGATTCTGACCGCATTCTCCGGCGCCGCCGCGGCCGCATCTTTCGCCGACGTCGTCGCCGACCGCTTCGGCGCCTCGCTGCCGGTGCGCATCATCGGCAACCTCGGCAAACTCGGCTCGCTGGCGATGGGCGGCCCCTTCCACAACTACACCGGCGTGCTCATCGGCGCGACCGTGATCCCGGCGTGGAACAAGAACATCACCTCCCTGCCCATCCACTTCGGCATGTCGGGCGTGCAGTCGGCGGTCGCCCTGCTGGAATTGATGGGCCACGATCGCAGTCGCGCCCTCAACCTGCTCGGCCTCGGCAGCGCTTTGCTGGAAACCTGGGAGGGCGCGCACCTCGAAGGCCGCAGCGACCGTGAACTCGATCCCCTCAAGCACGGCCCCACGGGATGGCTCACGCGGCTGGGCGGTACGCTCTCCGGCCCGGTGCCGCTGTTCCTGCGCGCGGCGGCGTTGATCGCGACAGGCGATACCAGCCGGCGCATGCGCCGCATGGCCTCCATCTCCGGCATCGTCGGCTCGCTCGCTACCCGCTACGGCTGGATGTACGCCGGCCACGCCTCCGCGAAAGACTGGCGCATCCCGCTCGAGATCCCCGATCACCAGGCCCGCGACCCGCAACCCATGCCCGCGAAGAACGTGCCCAGGAAATTTCGCGCCGACTGACCCACGTAGGTGCAGGCGCCCCCGCCTGCACGGCGGAGCGCAGCTCCGCGTTGTACCCCGGCCGCCCTCGGCCGGGTACCGCCCTCCTTGCGCTGACCTCGACCAGGAAATTCTTGGTCTGGCCCGACTGCAAAATCTTGCCATTTACCTTCCCCCAATCGCCTTTCGCACCGCCGCCGCGTCCCTTCACTTTTTCGCCTCACATCCGCTCGTGCGCTCCATCACAGACCCGTGCGTCATGCCCCTGTTAACTCGTTGACACGATGGGCATCAACATCGGACTCGACATCGGCGCGGTCAGTCTCAAGCTGGCCGCCATCGGCGCTCCCGCCGACGCTCCCCTGCTGCACGCGCTCACCACGAAGAACCCCGGCGGCTTTTTTCCCGCGGTCTTCCCGGCGGACAGCGATCTCGCCGGGCGCCCGCTGGCGCTCTCCCGCTACCGCCGTATCCAGGGCTCGCCCATGCAGTCCACCTTCGACCTGCTCAAGGACTTTTACGAGCACGTCCCCGAGGAGAACGTCGAGGGCATCCGCGTCACCGGCTCGGGCAGCGAGCTGATCGCCAAGATTCTCGGCATCTACTTCGAAAACGAATTCCGTGCCGTGGCCAAGGGCATGCGCGTCTTCTACCCGCAGGTGCGCACCGTGTTCGAGATGGGCGGCGAGAACTCCAAGTACCTGCACCTCGAACCCGCCGCCAAGTCGAAATACCTGGGCATCGTGGACTACCAGTCCAGCGGCGACTGCGCCGCCGGCACCGGCTCCTTCATCGACCAGCAGGCCACGCGCCTGCTCTACCAGGTGGAAGAAGTCGGCCCTGCCGCTTGCGCCGCCTCCTGCGCCGCTCGCATCGCCGGACGCTGCTCGGTCTTCGCCAAGAGCGACATGATCCATGCCCAGCAGAAGGGCTACTCTACCGACCAGATCCTGCGCGGCCTGTGCGACGCCGTCGCCCGCAATTTCAAATCGGCGATCGTGAAGGGCCGCAACGTCGCTGCCCCGGTCGCCTTCATCGGCGGCGTCGCCCTCAACGACGGCGTGCGCAACGCCATGCGCGAGGCCTTCAAGCTCGACGACGCCGGCCTCTTCGTCCCCGAACTGCACTGCTGGATCGGCGCGCTCGGCGCCGCCATCTTCGAAACCGAGGAGTGGCGCAAGCGCAGCTTCAAGAAAATCCACCAGCTTCGCCAGCACACCGGCAGGCAGCCCTTCGCCTGCTCCGACCCGCTCTCGATGGAGAAGGTTCTGCTCCTCCGCGATCAGTCATCGGCCAATCACAAATCGCAAATCACAAATCACAAATCCGAGAAGGTTCCCGCCTACCTCGGCATCGACATCGGCTCCGTCAGTACTAACCTCGTCGTCACCGACGAAGCCGGCAACCTGCTCAAGGAAATCTATCTCCGCACCCAGGGCCGCCCCATCGAAGTCGTCAACCGCGGCCTCGCCGAGATCCAGTGCGAACTGGGCGATCAACTGGAAATCCTTGGCGTGGGCACCACCGGCTCCGGCCGCGAACTGATCGGCGAACTGGTCGGCGCCGATACCGTCAACGACGAGATCACCGCCCACAAGACCGGCGCCATGCACGTCTGCCGCCACCTCGGCATGGAGATGGTGGACACCATCTTCGAAATCGGCGGCCAGGACTCGAAGTTCATCCGCATCGACGACGGCGTGGTGGTGGACTTCACCATGAACGAGGCTTGCGCCGCCGGCACCGGCTCCTTCCTCGAAGAGCAGGCGGAGAAACTTGGCATCTCCATCAAGGACGAGTTCGCTCGCCTGGCGCTCGCCTCGCAGTCACCGGCCCGCCTCGGCGAACGCTGCACCGTCTTCATGGAGCGCGACGTCACCAGCCTGCTGCTCAAGGGCGCCGAGGTCGGCGACCTCGCCGCCGGCCTCGCCTACTCCGTCGCCCTCAATTACCTGAATCGTGTGGTGCGTGGGCGCAAGATCGGCAACGTCATCTTCTTCCAGGGAGGCACCGCCTACAACGACGCCGTCGCCGCCGCCTTTTCCCAGATTCTCGGCAAGCGCATCATCGTCCCTCCGCACAACGGCGTCATCGGCGCCATCGGCATGGCCCTCCTGGCCCAGGAAAGAATGAATTCATCTCATGCCCAGGCAGTCCCCGGCTTCCTGAATCAGGTAGGCCCCGGCGCTTTGAATCAGGTAGGCCCCGGCGCCCTCGCCGGGGCGGTCGTCGAACTGCCCCAGATCGCTGCTGCCGCGGGCGCCCACGCCCGCGGCTCCGCTCACCCGGCACTCGGCACTCGGCACTCGCCAATCTCCCACTTCCGCGGCTACAACCTCGACGCCGTCAACTTCACTACCCGCGAATTCGTCTGCCGCGCCTGCTCCAATTACTGCGACATGAAGGAATTCGTCATCGACGGCCAGCGCAGCTACTGGGGCGACAAGTGCTCCGACAAGTTCCGCAAGCGCGCCCGCACCGACCGCAAGCCCGTCATCGCCGACCTGATGGACTACCGCGACCGCGCCCTGGAGCGGGTGCTTCGACCCGCGCCCGGCCATCGCGGCCGCATCGGCGTCCCCCGCGCCATGTTCTACTACGACCGCTTTCCCTTCTGGTGCGAGGACCTGCAGCAGCTCGGCTTCGAGGTCGT
>DASUBK010000229.1:0-6044 GCA_035763305.1 Terriglobales bacterium
GCCGCCGAAGGCGCCAAGTTCGCCGGCGAGACCGATGCGCCCATCGTGCAGGACCTGGGCAAAGACGAGTTTGGCCACGTCCGCCTGGGCGGCATCGGCAACATCCTGGCGCGCGAGATCGAGCGCCGCACCGGCTTCGAAACCCGCGCCGTGGTGCTGGGACACATCCAGCGCGGCGGCTCGCCCAGCCCCTTCGATCGCGTGCTGGCGACGCGCTACGGCATCGGCGCGATTGACATGGTTCACCGCAACGAGTACGGCGTGATGGTCTCACTGCGCGGCAACGAGATCACCAAAGTTCCGCTGGCAGAGGCGATCAACCGCACCCGCCTGGTCGACCGCGACCTCATCAACGTCGCCCTCGGCCTGCACGAGAGCCTCGGCAAGACCGACGAGGAGCGGGAAGTGGTGGGCACGCGCTAATCTCGCACTCCGATCGGCAGAGCGCCCGGCCCGTGCCGGGCGTTTCTGTTTTCCGCGCTGAATCGTGCGGCGCAAATCGACGCGAAGGCCGCACCTCATCCCCGCCCCCGCGCCGCATCTGAGTATCAAATCCACTTCAGGAGTCCTTATGCAATCGCGCACCTACGGCCAGCAGGAAGACCGCTTCACCGGCAGCATCGAAACGCAAACTTCCAAGCTGCCCAGCAGCGCCTATCTCGCCATGGCCATTGGATCGATGGGAGCCTCGGCCGTCTTGAAGGCACTCGGACGCGACGACTGGGCGCTGTTCGTGGGCCAGTGGGCGCCGGCGTTCCTCATCATGGGCGTCTACAACAAGATGGTGAAGCAGCACGGTTCCGACGCTTTCACCAGCGCCGCTTAAGTCTGCATTCTGCCAAACAAGACGCGGCTGCCCGATGGCGGGCGGCCGCAGTAATTTCGGCTCGTCAGAGCTCGATTTCCGCCCGCACCAGGTTCCTGTCGGCGACGTGCTCGACGTGGAACCCCAGCCGGCGGCAGATGGCCTGCATGTCGTGGTTCTCCGGCAGCATGGTGCAGCGCACCTTGCGCACATTCTCGGCGCGCGCGATCTCCAGCGTGCGCCGCATCAGTTCCGTGCCCAGTCCCTGGTGCTGCGCCTCGTCGGCCACGACGACGGTCAACTCCGCGGCGTCGGTGCCGTGCAGGCGGCTGAAGCGGCTGACGGCGAGGATCCTGGTGACGCCGCTTTTGGCGTCGCGCAACTCCGCCACCAGCGCCATCTCGCGATCGTAATCGATGAAGCAGATGCGGGTCAGCCGCTCATGCGCCGTGCGCTGGCCGAATCCCAGCGGCTGGAAGTAACGCATGTAGACGCTTCGCTCGGAAAGATCTTCGTGGAACTTCACAATCAGGGGCTCGTCCTCCGGCCGGATCGGTCGCATCGTGATCTCGTTCCCTTCCCTCGTGTGCCACGGCGCGACGTATTGCGTGGGATAGGGACGGATTGCCGGCTTTGGCAGCTCTTCTTCCTTGACGTCCTCGCCATGCACGACCACGCGCGCGTCCAGCGCCAGCAGGCGCTCCGGCGAGGCCAGCAGCGGGTTGATGTCAATTTCCTTGATCCCCGGCTGCTCGACCACCAGTTGGCTGAAGCGCACCAGCAACTCCTCCAGCGCCGCAAGGTCCACCGGCTTGCGTCCGCGCACGCCCTTCAGCGCCTTGTAGATCTTCGTCTGCTCCATCATGCGCCGGGCCAGGGTGGAGTTCAGCGGTGGCAGTCCGAGCGCGCGGTCCTTGAAGACCTCGACCAGTTGCCCGCCGGTGCCGAAGAGCAGCACCGGACCGAACTGCGGATCGATGGAGGAGCCGATGATCAACTCGTAGCCGTCGAGCTTCACCATCGGCTGTACAGTGACTCCCAGGAAGTGCCCGGCGCCGGCGGTCTCCTGCACTGCGAACTTGATGTGCGCGAACGCCTCGCGCACCGCGTCCGCATCGCGCAGGTTGAGCTGCACGCCGCCTACGTCGGTCTTATGCGTGATGGTCTCCGAATACAGTTTCAGAACCACGGGATAACCGATTTCACCCGCCAGGCGCACCGCTTCCTTCTCGTTCTCGGCGACTTCGGTGCGCACAGTCGGAATGCCGTAGGCGGCCAGGAGCTGCTTGGATTCCAGCTCGGTGAGAATGGTGCGATTGCGGGTGCGCACACGCCGCAGAATGCTCTCCGCTGCAGCGCGATCGGGTTCCTGGCCGGAACCGCTGCGCAGCGACGGCGTCTCGTAAAGGCTGCGCAGGTTGTAGCTGTAGCGCCACATGTAATTGAACATGCGCGCCGCGGTGTCGGGAAAGGCGAAGGTCGGAATGCCGGCTTCGTTCAGGATCTCTTCACCGGTCGCCACGTCGCTGCCGCCCATCCAGCTCGCCAGGACCGGCTTGCCGGTCTGATGCCCGTAGGCCTTCAGCTCTTCCGCGATGCGCGTGGGATTGGTCATGCCCTGGGGCGTGAGCACGACCATCATGCCGTCAATGTTGGGATCGGCCGCGGCGATCTCCAGCGACTTGGCATAGCGCTGCGGCTCGGCATCGCCCAGGATGTCGACGGGATTGTTGTGGCTCCAGTGCGGCGGCAGCAGTTCGTCGAGAGACTTCATGGTCGCGGGCGAAAGGTCGGCCAACTCGCCGCCGCCGGCGATGAGTGCATCCGTCGCCAGCACTCCGGGACCGCCGGCGTTGGTGACGATGGCCATGCGCGGGCCGAGCGGTCGCGGCTGCTTCGCCAGCACTTCCGACATGTAGAAAATGTCGGCAATCGAGGTGACGCGCAGCACGCCGCTGCGGCGGAAGGCGGCTTCCAGCACCTCGTCGCTGCCGGTCAGCGAGCCGGTATGAGAAGCGGCGGCCTTGGCGGCGGCGGCAGTGCGGCCGGCCTTGATCACCAGGATCGGCTTGGTCAGCGAGACTTCACGCGCGGCGGAGAGGAAGGAGCGCGCATCGCCCACAGATTCCATGTAGATGATGATGGACTGTGTGCGCGGGTCGTCGCCGAAGTAGTCGATCAGGTCGCCCCAGCCGACGTCGAGCATGGAGCCGGTGGAGACGAAGGCGCTGAAGCCGACCTGCTCGCGCAGGCTCCAGTCGAGAATGGCGGTGCACAACGCGCCGCTCTGGCTGATGAAGGCGACGTTGCCGGGCCGCGCGATGGTGCGGGCGAAGGTGGCGTTCAGCCCGTTCAGCGGGTTCATCACGCCCAGGCAGTTGGGGCCGATGATGCGCATGCGGCCGCCGGCGATTTTCTCCGCGATCTGCCGCTCCAGGTCCTTGCCTTCTTCACCATGCTCCTTGAATCCGGCGGAGATGACGACCGCGGCGGGAATTCCGGCGTCCACGCACTCGCCGACGATTCCCGGCACGGTGCGCGCGGGCGTGGTGATGACGGCGAGTTCGACGGGCTCGGGCAGCGAGGCGACGTCCTTGTAGGCGCGGATGCCGAGCACGCTGGGGCGCTGCGAGTTGACCGGATACACCGTGCCGCCGAAAGGCGTGCTCAGCAGGTTCCACAGCACCGAACGGCCGACGCTGCCCTGGCGCTCGGAGGCGCCGATCACAGCCACGGTCTTGGGCTGGAAGATCTCGTCCAGCGGGCGGCGCTCGGAGCGCAGCAGGTCGTGCGCCGGATCGACTACCAGCTTGCTCTTGGCTACGGTCACCTCGCGATGCGTCGTCGTGGACATGAATTCCCCTCGATAAGATTTCGTATCCCCAGACTGTCATGACGATGCCAGGGCGGCGGAGGATTCATATCACTAGCGGCTGTGACGTGTGAACATCAAGAAACCAGCGAAGCGGCGCTTGCGGGCTGGTGCCTGCCCGTGCGCTGTTAAGCCGTCTGTAAGCTGCTGTAGCGACAGACGTTCCGCAGTTGTCCATTTCCGCAATTCCGCGATTAAAAATTTCTCTTGACCCTGACGTTACG
Source organism: Terriglobales bacterium (assembly GCA_035763305.1). Classification (GTDB taxonomy): domain Bacteria; phylum Acidobacteriota; class Terriglobia; order Terriglobales; family Acidobacteriaceae; genus DASUBK01. The sequence goes on from DASUBK010000229.1 coordinate 3,902, forward strand.
TCATACTTGAGCATGGTCGCGAGACGGAAAACGATGAACGGGAACGGCAGTTACAAGGCGCAGGAATTCGCCGAGCGGGTCGGGGTCACGGTGCGCACCTTGCACCATTACGATCGCCTCGGCCTGCTCAAGCCGGTGCGCACGGGCGCCGGCTACCGGGTCTACCGGGAGAGAGACTTCGTGCGCCTGGGGCAGATCGTCACCCTCAAGTTCATCGGCTTCCCTCTGAAACAGATCGGGGACCTCCTGGACCGCAACGCGCTCGACCTGCCGTCGGCGCTCCGCCTGCAACGCAAGCTGCTGCAGGAGAAGCGCTCGCACCTGGACAAAGCCATCCAGGCGCTGAGCTACGCCGAGCACGCCGTCGCCTCCGGAAGCGGCACCGTTCCGGAAGCCCTGAGAAAAGTCAGCGAGGCTATCGAAATGACCAACAACCAGGAATGGACGAACAAATACTACAGCGAAGAAGCCAAGCAGGCGCTGGCCAAGCGGCGGGAGGAGAAGCCCGGCATCGCGGAACAAGGAACGCGCGACTGGCAGGTGCTGATCGCCGACATCGAAAAGGCGGTGAAGGAGAAGGTTGACCCTAAAAGCGAGCGCGGGCAGAAGCTGGCGCAGCGCTGGCGGGGACTGATCCAGGCCTTCACCAACAGCAACCCTGCGGTCGAGGAGGGATTGAAGAAGTTGTGGGCGGACCAGAAGAACTGGCCGACCAGCTTCCAGAAGCCCTACTCGGACGAGGTAGAGGCGTTCATCCACGCGGCGGGATGCGGGCCTGCGGGCAAACGTTAACTCTCATGAACACCAGGGCAACCACGCAATTCGTCGTCTTCGCCATCGGCAACGGAGTTGCGGCGGCGCTTTCGCTGGCCGCCGCGCTTCGCGGCCGGTGGATGGAGACCGCGTTCTGCGTGGCGCTGTCGTGGGCGTGCGCAGGAGGAATCCTGCGCGTAATCACCACGAGCCTTGAGACATAGCCCACATCTGCCCAAGGCGGCAGATGTGGGGCACCATCATTTGGTTGATCCTCAGGGAGGAGCCATGGCACAGCAGCAACAGGCGAGAGATGAACGCGGCGAGCCGGTGTCGCTGGGCAAATTCGACGGGCATGAAATCTATCCCATGCCGATGTTCGCCAAGATCGTGACCACGGACGTTGCAGCGACCACGGAGTGGTACGAGAAGGCGCTGGGATTCGTCAGCGTGTTTCGCGGGCCGTCGGTGGGCGGTCAGCCGATGATGGTGCACCTGCGGCGGCACAAGTACCAGGACGTGCTGCTGGTGGCGTCACCGCAGCCCGGCAGCGCGGCGGGCCCGGGTTTCACGCTCAACTTCAGCGCCGAGGGCGAGGTGGACGAGTTGGCGCAGCGGGCACGGAGCGTAGCCGCCGTCGGATCGTCGGCGATCGAAGGGCCGGTGAATACGCCGTGGAACACGCGCGACCTGAACGTCACCGATCCGGCGGGGACGCGGCTGGTGTTTACCGGGCGCAATCCGAATCCCGACCCGGAGCAGGCGGCGCGGATGAGAGCGATGTTCGAGGCTGCGCGAAATAAATAAAGCGCACGCAACGGCGCTGCGCTCGAGCAAGTCTTCTGCCCTGGTGGAGGCCGGTCGACCCCGACCGGCCTGTTGCACGTTTGCTCCCCCGCGAATCTCTCGCGCCCTAACCGCAATCCATTACACTAGTCAGTTGGCCGCTGCCGTGGGAGCGCGGCCGGGGACATCATGAGCGCAATCAATCAGACCACGCGCGTGGCCACGCTCGATCGCCGCGACGCCGAGCGGGAGCGCGTTTTCGACGCCTTCCGCCGCTGGGGTTACCTCCAGGCCGACCTCGATCCGCTGGGCCTGCAGCTTCGCCCACTTCCCTTGCCTGAACTGGACGAGCAGGGAGGTCCGGCAGCCGACGAGGCGCGCCGCTACTACTGCGGCCCCATTGGCGCCGAATTCATGCACCTGGTTGACGCCGAGCAGCGCCGCTGGATCCAGGAGCGGCTGGAAGGCGACGCGCCCGCCATCGATCAGCAACGTGTGCTCGATCGTCTGGTCCATGCCGACCTCTTCGAGCAGGTCATCCAATCGCGCTACCTGGGAACGAAGCGCTTTTCGCTGGAAGGCTGCACCGTACTCATTCCCATGC
>DASUBK010000230.1:0-21103 GCA_035763305.1 Terriglobales bacterium
GTCGCGTATATCACCTGCGGAACCACATCCACTGACTTCCCTACAACGCCAGGCGCATTTCAAACCCAGAACCCAGGCCCAGGCCGTAGGCAGTGTAGAGGCCGGCGTAGCCCAGGCGCGTGCGCATTTCCGGCAGCTCGCGGCCCTGTAGCGCGCGCACACCCCGCTGCGCCAGGTCCTTGCCTCCGCCCAGCATCTGGCTGACCAGACCGTAGTTCCAGCCGAACGACAACATGGAACCGTGCAGCAGGCCGGTGATCCAGCGGTTCCAGAACAGGTTGCTCGTCGCCATCTCGCCGAAGCGCTGGTCGATCTCCCGGCCGTAGCGCTGGAAGGCCAGCCGCTCGGCCTCGCTGCCGACCATGCCCGGATTGGCCCGGCTCCAGCCTTCGGTGTCGGCCATGTAGGCGCGCATCTTCATCCATGGAATGAACCCGTCCATGATCGGACTGCCGACGGCGCGCAGGAACGCTGGCAGCACCCAGCCGCTCGCCGCCAGCGGTCGGTGCTGGTCGATCGCATCGCGGAAACGGTCCATCGCCTCGTTGCGGAACTCGCCCTTGCCCCACAGGTGCATGCCGCCGACTGCCACGCGGCGCATCAGCTCGACCGTCGCCGGTGCGGCGTCACTCGCCGGCCGCAGTCCGCGCATCACATCCATCGCCACCTCGGCCGGGTCTTCCTGCGGCTGGCTGACCTGGCCCGTCGCCTTGTCCACCGCCAGCCCCTGGCGCTTGCCAGCGAGCAGCCCCAGCGCCTCGTGCGCCGGCAGGTGTTCGCCGGCCACGTAGGAACGGCCAGGTGCGCCGGGGAGCGCCTTGGCAAACGCCTTGGCGATATCCACGACACCCTGCACCGACCACGGATCGCGCACCAGCGCCAGCGATTCGGTGAGCGCATGCACGGGCGCGGAGTAGAAGGTGATCGAGAACGGATGGTAGAGCGACAGCGCCAGCACCGATTGCGTGATGCCGTTCCACACGGGACGCAGCACCATGCCGGCGCTGGCCAGCCGGGCGGAGCGGCCCATCAGCGGCTCGGCGAACGGGCCGTTGTGCATGGCCGCCACCAGCGTGCGCGGGCCGGCGAGCCAGCTGTGGCGGTCCGGCGCCTGGAACTTGGCCTCGTCCGGCGTGGGCACGTAGTCCTCGGACACCGTGCGGATCGCACCCATGCGGGCCAGCGTGCGCGTGGTCTCCCACCGCGCCACGTACCGCTGCACCGACTGTGCCCAGCGAATCTCATTCATGGCGAGATTCATGGAATAGGGCTTCCAGCGCGGCGCGTCCTCGGGCTGATTGAGGATGCTGTCCATGGTGGGGAAGCGGCGCGCATGCTCGAACGCTTCCGTCACGCCGCCCACGGACGAATTGAACACCGCGCCATCGGCCGACTTCACGAAGCGGGCGAAGTGGTTCTGGCGGTAGTTGATCGCCTCGAAGCCGCGCGCCCGGTTGATCGCCTCGAACTGGCGGTCGTGGACGTGGCGGATGTAGCGGAACCAGCCCTGCCAGTCCACGTTCTCGGGCAGCGCCACGCCCGCGGTCGTACCCTGCTCGGCCAGGCGGTAGACGGCGGCCTGCTGCTCCGGCGTCAGCTTGGCGATCAGCCGGGCGAAGCTGCGCATGTTGCGGCTGAAGCGCGCCGCCTCGGCGCGGGCAGACGATACGCGCTCCAGCATGGCCGCGGCGGCCTTGGCGATCTCCGGCTTGGTGATGTCTGGGAAGGCCATCTGCATGCCCCGCCACAGCTCCTTCATGGCCTTGAGCCCGCGCGTGACGGTGCCCTCGGCATCGGACAGGTTCTGTAGCGCACGCTGACCGGCTTCCGTCAGGCCCGGCTCGGCGGTCGGGAACCAACCTTCCATCGCCGCCTTGGCGCCGCGCCGGCCACCGGTCGGGATTTCCTCGTTGAGCGTGTCCAGACTTGAAAAGTCGATGGCGCCCTCGGCATCCACCGGGAACGGCTGTGCCGCAGCAGCGTAGGCCGGCCCGCGCCCTTCCGGGTCCACATGCCCGACTTCGGCCGCATCCTCCGGACCGAACGTTTGCGCAGCCGCCTGCTCCACGCGCGCGTCAGCCGCCCGCGCCTGGTCGAAGGCATGCGACTCCTTGGCCGCTTCCTGCTCGCCGGCCAGACGCTCATTCAGGCGGTCGGAGAAGCCCAGGCTGCGCGCGGCGGCATCCAGCTCGGCTTGTTCCTCGGGCGTGAAGGCGGTCGGCGGCGGCGTGGGCACGCGCGCTTCTGCGGCTTCCGGCGCTGGCGCGGCGCGCGCGGCGCTCTCGTGCATCTGCTGCAGCAGACCGTGGATATCGGCATCGCTGAAGACGGCGTTGCCGCCCATCGCCCGCTCGAACGGGGTGGACGGCTTGCGGCCCAGCACGTGCTCGGCGATGGTATTCACGATGCGGTGCAACACGCGGCGCCAGCCGGACAACGTGGCCTCGATACCGGACTTGAGCGCTTCGGACGCGTGCAGGCCGTAGCGGTTGGCGATCTGCTCCCAGCGACCGGACAGGCGCGCAGCTTGGAGCTCGGCCGCCGCTTCCTCCGCCATCAGCGGCATGTCGGTGGACTTGCGCTCGGCGGCGATGCGCTCAGCCAGGGCGCGGACGGTGGGATTGGTCAAGAGCGCGGTGCGAGCCTTGGTGTAGATCGCGCGCAGGTTCTCGCCGTCACTCGCCAGGTGGCCGAAACGATCCACCAGCCCGGCCATGCCACCGTGGCCCGCGGCCTCGTGGATGGCGGTCCAGACGGCGCGCTCCGGCGTCCGTACGGTATCCGTCACCACGTAGACGCCGCCTTCGCGGCTGTGCAGACCCGACACGCGGTAGCCGGCCGGCGCCTCCTGGCCTACGGCGATACCACCGTTCGGCAGGCCAGCTTCATCCTTCACGAAACGGACACGCTTCGCCAGCTCCGGCCCCAGCACGGCAGTGACCGCCTGGCGCAACCCGTGGCGATCGGCAGCGGCCTCGCCTTCCTGGCGGGACTGGCGCATGCGTTCGGTCTCGACCACCGGCGAGCCGGCCCGCTGGGCTTCGGCCTCGGCGGAGCGCTGGCGCAACTGCCGCACCAGCTCCCGATCCGCCGGCGACAGGTCTTCCTCGGAAAGCTCGCGCGCCTCGATGTTCTGACGCACGCCCTCCGGCGCCCCGCGCTGCGCATGCAGGGCGCGCAGGTAGCGCTGCTGCGCCTCACCCAGCGCGCGCTCCAGCGGCACCCGGATATGCGGCGGCAGGCCGGCGAGGTGATCGCCCGGCGCCGCGGCGACAGTCGCCTCGAAGCTTTCAGCAGCCTTTCGCATCTTGGTGGTGTGCTGCTGGGCCAGCTTGGCGTGCTGGCGCGCGGCGTCGGCGGCTTCCTGATTGCGCATCGCCTGCCGTTCGGCCAGATCGCGTTCCACCAACTTGCGCCGCTGGCGCACCTGCGTCGGATCGTCGGCTGCCGCCTTCCCCATCGTGCGCACATCCATGTCCCGATACTCATCTTCCAGGGCGCGACGCACCGCTTCCGGTTGGGCGCGCTGGGCGGCGGCTTCCTTCCCCGCCTGCGCCTCGCGCACGACGCCGCTGCCACGCGCAGCGGAAGCCTGCAACGCTTCCCGGTACGCGCCCTGCGCCGCCCGCATGTTGGCCAGCACCGTGCCCATGTCGGCGCGGGCGGACTGCAGTTCGTCCGAGGCTGGCGCGGCACGGGGTGCGGGAGTCGCGGCGGCCGGCGGCACGGGTTCGGGGACGGCGACGGCTTCCGGTTTGGCCCCGGCTTCCGAGCCCGGTGGCGCGCGTCCAATCCGGCTGGCGATGCCCGCTGCGCCGATACCAGCAATGTCGGAGAGCCCCTCGCCCACATAGTGCAGGTATGGCGACGTTCCCCCGGTGATCTCCTGTTGCGTGTGGACGAAGGCCGGTCCGATGGCCGTGGCCGGCGAGAACAGGAACCCTACGGCGCCGTTCACCTCGCGCGCCAGTTCCGTCGTCGGTTCGCCGCCAGCGATGTAGCCGTGGGTGAGCTTCGGGAGCGCCTCGTCGAACGCCGATTCGATTCGCGCGCCGGTTTCCGGATCGTACAGGCGCGTGTCGGCGGCGCCGGCAATGGCGCCGGCCACCGACGCCACGAACTGCGGCCCAAGCGCTCCCGCGACTTCGGTCACGCTCTTGATCGGACTGGTGATGAAGGATTCGCCTTCCAGGTTCTTGTGCGAGAAGACCTGTCCTTCGGCTTCCTTCACGGCCTTCACGTAGTTCTCGCCGAACGCGCCCATCGCGCGCAACGAGCCAGTGACGCCGCCCACGGTCAGGTAGCTGCGGCGGTCGGCGATACGGCGATCAATGTCCTCGGCCACCGATTGCGCCGTGGGGTGAGTTAGGCCGTACAACTCGGCCGATGCCAGCTGGCCCGTCATGCTGGGCGGCGTGGCGGGATAGGCGATGTCCTTGCTGGCGTAGGGCGCCGGGGCAGGCGCCGGTGGACCGCCAAGGATGGCGGCGATGTCCGGGGACGAGGTAGCCGGCGGACCCGCGAGGATCGAAGCGATATCGTCAGGGGACGACGACATAGCCCTTGGCCTTCAACTCGGCGATCACCTGGTCCTGCGACTGGCCCGGATGCGCGGCCACGTACTTGCGCACGCCCGCCATGGTCACCGTCTTGCCACCCGCGGCGGCAGCGCGCTCGTGCGGCAGCTTGAGGCTGGACACGTTGCTCAAGCCCTGCCGGAACAGGTCCGCCTGCACCCGCTGCATCGCCACGTCACGCGGCACATCCGGGTGCTGCGCCTGGTACACGGCCGTCTGCGACAGAAGCTGCCGCGCCTCCCCCTGCTGCATGGTGTCGTAGCCGGCGAAGGGATCGACCTTTCCGCCGCCCAGCAGCGGATCGCCCGTCGGCGCTGCGATCGCGGCGCCTCCCTTCGGCGCTCCGAACAAGGCGCCTAGGGCCACTTTCATGTCGCCCACGGTCGGCGCCTTGAGCGCCACGTCGGCCAAGTGCTTCTGCTGCGCCACGATGCGGGCCTGGCGCTCCACTTCGGCATGCGTGTTGGCGACCGCCAGCTGCGTGGCGTCGTGCGCTGCCGTGTCGGCGGCTTCGGTGGAGGCGCGCAGCTGGGCGGCCTGCATGCGCGACTGATCGCTGGCGGCCCGGCTCAGCGCAAGGCGGTAGGAGGCGACCTGCGAACCCAGCGCCTTGTAGAGATCCGTCTTCTGCGCCTGCGTCTTGTCGCGGTCGTCGATCACGGCCTTGATCTGCGCCTGCGTTTCCTTCACGCGCGCCATCATCTGGTTGTAGTGGACGGTGTACTGCTTCCACGCGTCCTGCATGTTCTGGTCCATGCCCTTGGTCAGGCCGGCCATGCCGCCACCCAGCGCCGCCAGCGCGCCGTCCAGCCCTTCTGCTTTGCCGGCGATCAGGGTGAACAGGCCAATGACCGGCAGCACCTTGCGCAGCACCTGCGCCTTGTTGACGGTGATCAGGCGCTGGCGCTGCATCATCTGCCAGTTGGCCTGCTGGGCCTGGTCCAGGTGCGAGAGCTGCGCCTCGTCTTCGTCCATGTGCTGCTGGAGCTGCTCGCCCTGCGCGACTTCCTGTTCGGCCAGTGGCTTCAAGATATCGCCCTTGGGGATGACCCCGGCGATCTGTGCCATGCCGTCCATCTTGGAAGGCGGCGGGGTGAGCGTGATTGCGGAAGCGTCAGCCATGGTTCGATCCTCAGGAATTGCCCAGCATCTGGCCGCCGCCCGACGCCATCATGCCAACGCCGACGCCGGACAGGGCGCCAGCGGAGAAATAGGTGAGCGCCGCGCCGGCCACAAACTCCACCGCGCCGAAGATGAAGTTGCTGTGGCGTTTGGCGTCTTCCTCGCGCAGCTTCTCGTAGGCGTCCCAATCCTTGGCGGATAGCCCCAGCATCGACAGGGCGCCCTTGGCATCCTCCATCGACCACTGCGATTGCGCCGTCGCCAGTTCTTCGTTGAAGAGCACACCGGGATTGGAGGCGATCACGGACAAGCCCTGGTTCGCCATGAATTGACCGTAGTCGGACATGGCATTGTTCTTCCACGCATCCAGCACCTGTTGCTGCTGCTTGGTCACCTGCCCCGGCGCCACGGGCTGCGCGTAGGACAGGGCGAGATTCGCGATGTCCTTGAGCACCGTTTCCTGCTTGGACGGCATCGAGCCGATCGACGTGGCGCGTGTGGTGTTCGGCGTCGCCGTCTCGGGCTGGTAGGTGACCGAAGGCGTCGCCGGGGCAGGCGCGGGAACCGGTGTCGGCTGGAACGTGTTCAGGGTAGTCGAAAGGTTCGCCATCATCCGTTACCCCAGTTTTCCGATGCCACGCGGGATTGCGTGCTGCTGTAGTCGATGCCGCCCCCGAAGTCCGTGCTCGTCTCTGGCGTGCCGAGGATCTGGGCGAAGGACTGCGAGATGTGCGAGAAGGCCTGCGCCGTGGCTTGCGCCTGGTCCTGCTGGATCGTCGCCAGATCGGCCGCCTGCCCGCTGCTGATCTGCAAGTACGCCTGCCCCATCTGCAGGTCGTAGTTGAGAATCTGGTTCGTCAGGGATAGCTTGGACAGGTCCACAGCGCTCCCGGCGCCCGCCTGCATGCCACTGGTGCTGGTGCCTTTCTTCACGGTTCCCACCGCCTGCCCGAGGCTGGTGGATGCGCCCATGCCGCTTTCGGCGAAGGACTGCAGCGCGGCGGCGGTCTGGTTCGTGTCGGCGAGGTTCACCGTGGATTGGTCCGTGGCGTTCAGCTTGCCCGAGTTGTACTCGGCCAGATACGGCTGCGCCGAGGCCGACGCCTGCGCTTCCGCTGGCGTGGTCGAAGGGGAACCGCCACCACCACCCTTTCCCATTACCGTAGCCTCTTGATCCAGCCATCGTCATCATGGCGCACGAACCCCGGCAGGACGCGCGACCACCCGCGCCGGCCTGCGAAGGCAAGGGCATCATACCCCAGCTCGCGCGCTGCTTCCTCCACGCGGGCATAGCATGCTAGCGCCGGTTGGAGCCGGCCGGCGGCGAAGGCGATCCAGAGGAATCGCCCGTCCACGCGCACCATCGGCTCCACGATGCAGTAGGTCACGCCATCCGTCCACAGCTCCTGAATGCCTTCCAGGCAGTTCCGGTAGATGGACGCTGGATCGTACCGGTAGGGCAGGCGCAGGCAGGCCACATTCGCCAGCGCCTCGATGCGCTCGCGGTACACCGCCGCAGCCAGACCGTAGATGCGGGCGATCACGGGCCACCACTGGCATCGTTGCGTCCATGCAACCAGACGCCGGCCCCGCCACCCGTGGTGATCGCGCCGGCCCCGATGCCGAACGCCTGCCAGTCGAAGTGCTGTCCTTTCCAGAGCGCATAGCCGGACTGGCCGATGTAGGCCAGCGCCATCAACAGCATCACGATCCGCGACAGGTCGATCTTTCCCGGCGGCGACTCGAATGCCATGGCCAGCAGCTTCTTCACAGCACCGTCACTTCTTCGGCGGAGGCGTCAGGATGATGATATCGGCAGGCTGGACGCCGGATTCCTGCAACGATTGCAGGAACGCGATCTGTTCCTCAAGAGTCGAGAAGGTGTGGCCGTAATGGGTGGGGAAATCATGGTTTGGCATGGCGAGTGTCCTTGGCGGGCTGAAGCTGGGGTGCCATCATGTAGATGGCATCGATGCGGTCGTACAGTCCGTCGATGCGGGTTTGAATGCGGACGTAGGCGAAGCCCAGGATGATGCTCAACAGGATCAGCAGCGTGAGCGTGGTGCCGTAGCCGCCAGCATTCACGTTGACGTTGATGGGCATGGAGTTCTTGAACATACCCCAGATGGAACGCTTGAATTCGTCCACGTGATCGGCCACCTGCTTCACCGCTTCACCCAGTGATTCCTTGTCCTCAGGCGTCATGGATCGTCACTCCTTCCTTTCCGGCGATCAGGTAGACCACGCGCGTCAACTTGTCGAGCTTCATGTCCATGTCGCGCAGTGATTGCCGCACGTCACCGAATGCAGCCAGCTGCTTTTCGACCTCTCCCACGCGCTCCTCCGTCTTGGACTGTCGATGATGCACCCATGCGATATAAGCACTCACCAGCGCAAGAGCGACGGTAAAAATGATGCTGACAAAATCCCTGTTCACGGCATTATCGACCTCAATTGATGGCCTCAACACACAGCCACGTATTGTATCCAGTGCTTACGTTCAAATTGCCTCCACTGTTCTGATAGGCCTGTACATTGAACGTGTCACCCGTAGCTACCGAAAGCACCGTGCTTACACCTGAAACAATGGTGTCACCCACGCTAACCGCATTGATGGTTGCAGCAGGAAATCCGAAAAGATTGGCTCCATTGTGCTGCAAGAACATCTGACGGACGCCTGTAGCATTGGCGGCAAAATCCAGGCTAGCGGAAACGCGAACCTTGTTGACGCCACGAGGAATCGTGATCTTGCCGCTGGCAAGGGTTGCGCCAAGATCGTTCACCTGCGTGGTGTCTAGCAGGATCGTTGTCATTGTCCCCGTGGTAAGCGCCTGCACCACGCTCAGGCTGACCAGCATGCGCTGCCCCGTCACCGTGGCATTGGCAACAGAAGCCGATCCCGTGATGAAATCGAGTGCGGTGTATGAAGAATCGTTGAACAATTCCTTGTGGCAGATAATATTCCCACCGCCTCCGGTCAAGATAAGCGCGTGATCGCTGGAGGTGTTGGGCGTGGAGGCGCCACCAATGATCTTGAATTCAATCGGTCGGCTATTGGAAGTCGCCGCGCTGATGAAACCGCCAAAGCTTCCTGCTGCGCCAGTTCCGTTGCCAACCGTCACACATCCATCGAACACGACGCCGTGGATGTCAGCCACCGAAGCGGGCAGCGAACCGAACGATGCGGTGCTGGAATACAGATGGATGGCATCGTCTGCGTTGGACTCGGCACCACAGTTCTTGAACACGACACCACTCATGTTCGCCATGGCGTAACCGTAGGTTCCGTTCTGATCGGAACCACAGCTGTCGAAACCCGAGTACGTCATGCCGTTTAGATTAAATCCCGCGCCAGTGTTGCTGGCCGAGTAGACGCGCGAAAACTGGGTCGATGTATGGAAGCCGTTGAACAGCACGCCGTTGGCGCCATTGGAGGCAAACCAGCAATCGCGCACCGTCGTCATAAAGCAGTTGGTGGCGGCAAGGCCGTTGCTGCCAGCGAACTGCGAACGCACGTTGTCGATCACCAGCAACAGACTGTAGTTGCCAAGGCCGGGCGTGGCTGTGAGGTTGATCGAAATGTTGTTTCCAGGAGCATTCGTAATCATCAGATTGCGAAGCACGAATTGGCTACCATTGCCATTCAAGGTGATGCCGTCCGTACTCGCAGGCGCACTGGTGAAATCAAACGTGGTTGCCGTTGCTCCGTCGCCTTCGACGATCATGTTGTAGAGCTGGTTGTACGGGGTGAACGCGACGTTGCGGTTCATCAAGTAGTGGCCACGCGGTGCGTAGATGCGTCCGCCACGATAGGTGCTATTGGTCTGCAAGTAGTCGCGCGCAGCCATCAGCGCAAGCATGTCCAGTTCGTCCGTCAGCGCCGTGCACGACGGATAAACGACCTGCGCAGACGCTAGCGTTGCAAACCGTGACGAGGCGGGATGACTGGTTCCGTCACCATAGGCACCAAAGTCCATGATGCTCAGTCGATCTTGAAGGCGCGTTTGAACCGTGCGAGCAATCCCGCCAGTTCCCGGAAATTGATAGCCAATCAAATAGGCACCATCACCCACTGCGGTGCCCAGCAACTGCGACAGCGTGACGTAGGGGAAACCAAACGTCGGCGGCTGCGGCATCGTCACCGGAACCACCGTGGACAGGTCGATGCCGGGCGACGTGTGCGGGGCGACGATCTGATAGCCCTGGCGACCGCCCGGTACATTCTCGGTCACTGTGTACGTCCAACCGGACGGGTTGGCGTTCGGGTCGTCCGTGGCAGGAATCTGACCGGAGAACGTGCCGTTCACCAGATCGAACACGATGTCGGCCGCCGGCACGATGGTGCCGGAGCGGAGCACCAGCTGCGGCGACGACAGGGTGACGGAACCCGTACAAGGCACGCCATTTCGGCCGATGTAGGTGCCGGTGATGTTGACCAAATCCCAGCCAGCGGGGTAGCTCATTTCCTCGATCCTTTGCGCACGGAGCGGCGCTTCTCACTCAGGGCGGCGGCGACCGCCTGCCGGTTGGCGACCCGCTTGCCGTACTTGGCGGCGGCGCGTGCGTAAGTCTTGCCGGTGTGGAACTCCCGGATGTTCCGGCTGACGGTTTTCTTGCTGCGACCCGGATGCAAGGGCATGAGCATTCTCCTACGGCCACGCCGGCGGCCAATGGGGACCCACCTTCATCATCGCCTGCACCAGCGTGTCGGTAGCGACCACGCCGTAGGCGGCCAGGGCTGACGCCACGGAACTCCCCACCGGACCCGGACCCAGTACGTGCGGCAGGCGCGTATCGTCCTGTGCGCACTGGTGGCAGTTTCCGTGCACCACCAGCGTCTGCCCACCGGCTACGTCAAGCCAATGATAGGACTCCTTGGCGACAGGATGCGAGGGCGGGGAGGATGGGCACAAGTGAACGCAATACACGGAGGCCTCCTCAGCCTGGCGGCTTCATGTTGTGGTGGGCGAACCACGCCAGTCCGCGGCTTCGACACCAGAAGAATCCGTTCTCGCAAGTGATGTGCTGCACGGGTGCCAATCCTTCGGCCAGGTTCGCGATCACGCGCGCCATGCCATCGGAGGTCTGCAACCAATGTCCGACCTTCATCTGGGCGGCCTGCAGGGTCACACCGTTTGCCAGACGCAGCGGCGCCGAGGCCGAACACAGCAACGAACCTGCCGCCGTTTCGATCCTTCGGCAGGGCTGTGTCGTTCGAGCACTGTAGGTCACCCGCCCCCAGCGACCGCCCACCAGCAGCAATTGATCGCCGACCTTCACCTTTCCTGCACGGATCGATCGATGCCAGCCCAGCCATCCGCGCTTGATGACCAGCGCTTCGACCGAAGGACAGCCACCTGATCCACTGCCGCCGCCGGTGCCGCTGGCGGGGAAGGTGACGGCAATCTGACCGATGTTCACGTAGCTATCGCTGGTGACCACCTGGTGCGGATTGCTGGAGGCGTAGAGCGTCTGTGTGCCACCGCTATACGTCGGATCGATGTAGTAGAGGTAGAACGTGACCGTGGTGCTGGCTGAACCGGTGACGCCGGTGCTGCTGGCGTTGTAGTTCACGCTCACATTGCCAGCGTAGAGGGTTGCTGACGATACGCTGATCGTGGCGGTCGTCGGTGTGGAGGTGTAAGTGATGGCAGCACCGCTCCAGCCTGACTGGTAATTCGCAGCAGTGACGGCCTTGAGGTTGCGTTGGTCACCCACCTGAATGCCGCTACCGGCCGTCGAAACGCCTACGGTGTAATTTGGTCCCGCGCCAGCCAGCTGCCCCACCGATACAGCGCCCGTTCGACCATTGAACTGGGTCACGCCCGCGCTGCTGGGCCAGGGCAATCCTGCCACCGGCTGCACCCCCTGCAGCAGGGGCATGTTGGCGGCGTCCACGGACGACACGGCATAGCGGGACTGGTCCGGGCTGTCGGCTACATCCGCCAGCGTCAGGCGACCGCGCAGCACGCGCAGCATCTCGTCCGCCGAAGGCATCGACGGCGACTGGACGCCCGGTCCGACGATCACGGCCATTCGGTGGACTCCTGGAACTGGATCATCAGCGCACCCACAGCGCACGACGGTGGGGCCGACAGATTGAGCTGGAAGCCCAGATAGCGATCGGTCATGGATACGGCGCCGCGCACCCACGCGTTCTGAGTGACATCAAGCTTTCCGAAATTGACCGACGGCGAGGTGGCCGTGTAGCCGATGAGATTCCACGTTCCCGACACGTTGCGGCCGGTCGGCGGGGAAGCTTGCAAGCCGTCCTGAAACAGCTCGAATCCGGCGTTGACCGCGCGCTTGTTGGCCGCGCCATTGCCGGCGTCGAACAGTTTGCTGTGCATCACGCAGTTACGCACGGTGGTGAAGTCGGAACCCAGCTTGAATACACTCACCCCATCAGTAACCCATCCCGACACGCCCTGCCAGATCATGGTCGCCATCGATGTCCAGATCAGCGAGTCCGCCGTGGTGGTGAACCACTGCCCGCTATCCACCATCAGGTAGTAGCCCGCGCTGGTGATCAACAGGTTTCGCGCGTAGACCTGGGCTGCAAACAGCGACTGGCTGCCGGCGAAGTTGTCGCCCATGTTCTGGGCGATATTCTGGCCGTTGAGTCCGCGGTAGGCCCACAAGCCGGTGTTGGTCACCAGGAACAGGATGTTGTCCAGCACCAGCGAGGCGCGATCCGTGGTGATACCCACCGACGAGGAGACCGGCGTGATGAAGAACGTGGTCGAGAGCGCCGACGAGCCAGCCACGTTCTGCACCTGCACGTTGTTCAGTGCCACCATGCCGGAACCGATGATGTAAAGCCAGTTCTGCGTGGCGCGCAGCGCGATGATCGGTCCGTTCATCGACGGATCGGTCACCTTGAAGGCGCCGGCGTAGTCGGCGGCCAGGAAGTCGTTGTAGCAATCCGGTGCGGTGTAGACCACTTCCTGGCCGGTGCCGATCCAGACGCGACCCGCATAAACCTCCAGGCACTGGCCTGTTTGCCCCGCCGCCAGCACGTGCCAGTCCGTGTTCACCGGACCCGTGAGGCTTCCGTACCCCTTGACCGTATCCACCCACAGGATCGCCTCGGGATTGCCTTGGGCATCCGTCGCCTGCCATTTGGTCATGTGCAGGCCGCCCACCGTGGTCGATCCAATGGACGCAATGGCGACCCACGCCGGAGACTGGATAGGCGTCATGGCGACGCCTCCGGCGCCTGTCTGCGCCACGATGTAAGGTGTACCGCCCAGCTCGAATGCCCACAGCGCCGCGATGCCGCTACCGTCCGGTTCACCGATCAGCTTCAACGGACCCGGAAACACGGTCAGATGGCCCTCACCGTAGGGCATCAGGTTCTCCAGCTCCAGATACTCGCCGTCGCGGAGTGCGGTAGGACCGGAGGACAGGTTGACCGTCCTGAAGCTGCGTTCGATCAGCGTCAGGCTCCGGGGTTGCTGCTGGGCCTGGGGCTGCGCCATCAGTACAGGTTCTCGTTGTCGGGCCAGAGTTGCGACAAGCGCGTGGTGTAGCGGTTGTTCGCCATGTTCACCATGCGCTCGTAGAGCTGCAAGAACTGTGAGGCCTGGTCAGCTTCGCCCTGCGACAGACGCGCGAGGTAGGCGGCGTAGTAGGGGACTGGCTGGCGGCACATGCGATCGGCGATCTCGCCCATCTGGCCGATGCTGGTCAACCGCTGTGGATACAGGATGCAATCCAGCTCGTAGGGATAGGCGTTGCTGGGGATCGGTCCGATGAACAGGCTGTTGCCGTAGATGGCGAAGGCGTTGGGCCAGGCCTGGTAATTCGGCTGCCCGCGGTAGGCCACGTTAAAGTCGGAGTACGCCATCGATCGGAGCGCGATGCGGTATCCCACGTTGCAGGTGATCTGGTCGATGCTGGCGATGCGGCTGTCGAGGATTGACGCCGACGCCGCCGGAACGCTGGTGATGACGCCGGCCGCATCCTGGATCACGATGCCGCCGGATTGGCCTGAGCCCTGCGTGACCACCTGCAGGTGACCGGTGCCATCGTCCTGCGCCGTGCCCGGCGTGCCGGCGGGGGTGAAGATCACGGAGGGGGTGACGCCGCTGGACGCGTACAGGCCGGCGTCTGCATTGACCACCACCTGCGACACCGCGGCGGGCAAGGGGCTGCCCAGCATGGCCGTGGCCTGCGCGGAGAGCGGCACGGCGCCGCCATCGAACGTCACCAGCGGCGGCTGGTAGTACGTTCCGCCCGCGACCACTCCGACGGACAGGGATGCGCCAGGGCTATTGTCCACGCTGGCCGCGGCTGTCGCGCCGCCGCCGCTCACGAGGCTGTAGGGCGGCGTCCCACCGGCAGGCGTCGCCACGTTGGTCAGTGCGTACACGCCGCCTATGTTGAACTGCTCGATGCCGGCGGGAAGCGTGACGGTCTCACGCGTGCGCAAGCAACCCGTATCCACGGCGGTGTGGACGCGGGCCTGGTTGACGAAGTTGACCAGCTGCGGATCGGTGAAGTAGTCGCCGGAGGCGTCGTGCAACAGCGTGCGCGTATCGAGGAGATACGCCCAGAGGACGTCGCCGTTATCCGTGTAGGCGCTCACCGTTCACCGATCACACCGGCGGCATGTACAGGGCGGTGGCCGCCGCCGTGGCGGTCAGCACCGTGCTGGCGCCATCGGAACGGACGAGGCCGCCTTGACCGGCCGCCAGCAGCGTCACCAGCGCGCCCGTTTCGTCGGTCACCTGCACCTCGATGTTGGCCACCGCGATGATCCACCAGTCGCCGGCCGGAAGCGGCACGGAACCCGCGCCAGCGAACACGTGCGATTGCTTGGGGCCGTAGAGCGAACCCGGCGCGCCGGCGTTGACCGCCGTGGTCTGCGGGACGATCACCTTGCTCGAAAACGTCGCCATGATCGTCTCCTCAGGAATGGGTGTAGCCGGTCGCCACCGTGCAGGTGGACGGCTTGGACACGACCAGTTCCAGCAGGCTGAGCAACGCGCCGATGAAGCCGATCTGGTTGTTGATGAGGGTGGACTCGAACCCGGTGAAACCGAAGCTTACATCCTGATGGATGTACAGCGATACGTAGTTCTCGTTCAGATAGTAGATTTCGCCCTCGGTGGCGTTGGCGTCCATGTAGATCGGCACGCCGCCGACAGACAACGCCTGGAACATGGCCGCCGCGCCGAACTGGCTGTCGGCGTAGGTGCCGCCCGGATTCACGTTGTAGCGCTCCTGCGACGTGAAGTCGGTCGCCAGCTTGTGCCACGTCAGCGGACCGGTCACGCCGAAAGTGGGGCGCTCGCCGAAGCCTGCTGAGGTCGTCTTGATGACGTCGAGCAGGGTCGAGTTTCGGGTCGGCGCCACGGAACCTTCCGGAATCACCGTCGCCTGCCAGTTCGTGTACGTCGAGCGACTGATGCCGCCGTAGGTGCCGGTCGCCGAGATGGCGAGCGGAAGGCCGCCCAGCTGCTGCGCGTTGGTCGAGTTGTTGAACAACGCGTTGGTCAGCATCGACACCGCCTGGTTGCTGGCATCATCCATGGTCGCTTCCAGCAACGAGACCACGGTTTCGTCCACCTGCAACATCGACTGCATGCCGAGCAGCGGCACCGGTACGACGAGGCCCTTGAGGTTGAACTCCGCCGGGACGAGACCGGACATGACCTGCGGTGCCGGGAAAGAGCCGCCGAAGTCCGTCCAGCTGCCCGCCGTCATGGCGGAGAGCTGCACCGGCACCGTGACCGAGGACACACCGCCGGAGGCGGCATTGGCCTTGGAGAACAGCAGCGCCAGCGTGGGCGACGACTGGTAGAGGGCGACAATGGCATCTTCGGTGATGCCACGACGAGTGACGGCGGAGAGCTGTTGCCCAAGGGCGCCACTCGGGACGATACCGGTTCCAAATTGCGGCACGACGGCTCTCCTTCAGTTACTGCGTAGCGAGGAAGGCGTTGCGACGTTCCTGCGTGCGCAGGTCGTTCAACGCCGAGAAAAGGTTGCGGCGACGGGCGCCACGGCGATCCTTCAGCGCATCGCCGAAGTTCGACGGCAGTTCCATCATGCCGCTGGTCGGAACGCCGTTCTTCATCTTGGCGGCCTGCGATTCCTGCAGGCGCATGAACTTCACGCCCGACTCGAAATCGGCGATCTGGTTTTCTTCCATGAACTTCTCGACCTGGCCGATCTCGGACGGCGCCAGACCGTGCTTCTCGCGAGCGGCGGCCAGCGCTTCGGCCTTGGCGCGCGCGGCGCGCTCGGCTTCCAGCTGCGCCTTCACTTCGCTCAGGTTCTTTTCGTGATCGGCGCGCAGCGAGGCGATGGCGTTGCCCATCTCCACTTCCGGAACCACGATCTCGGGATGCAGTTTGGACACGGCGCCCAGCGCCTCACCGCGGATCTTCCGGTACAGCGCGGGGTCGCTCGTCTTGAGTTCGGCGAGGACCGCGATTTCCTGTTCGTCAAGGGCAGGCATGACTCACATCCTGTTCGGGTTGAGCGAGCCGTAGGCCCGCTTGAGGTAGATGTTCCCCTGGTTGCCGTACTGCAGCACCGAGGAACTGCGTGGCTGGGTGGCGACGGGCGTGCTTGAAGCGCTCTCCGCCTGCACCGGCGGGGCGTAGGACGTGCCGGCAGCCAGGCGCTCGTCCATGCCACGGCTCCAGTTGATACGGCCCGTGTAGGCGCCGTAGCTGGGAGCGGACAGGGAGGGGCGCTGGCGCTGCGGCATTACGGGTTCCCGCGCTTGCCGACATGCGCGATGCGGCCGTACGGCGCCTTCTTGACGGCGTGGGCCACGGCCTTCGCGCCACCGAACTGCGGCACATAGGGCGCGTTGATCAGGTTCGAGTAACGGCGCGGCTTGTCGTTGATCTCCGGCGCCATGACATCGCCGCCCTTGTTGGGCGTCAGGTTGTTCGGACGGATCGCCATTTAGGCAGCCTCCTGGGGGGATGGATTGCCACCCATCGGAGCTGCCGAACCCGCATTCTGCTGGGCGGCCTGCTGCGTCTGGGGTGCGGGCTGGGCAGATGAACTCCAGCCGGAGAAATACTTGCCGAGCTTCTTCACCGTGTCGAGCAGCGCGGTGTGTTCTTCGGAGCCCACCGGGAAATTGGGCAGCTCCATGCTGATCTGCTGGATCGCCTGCATGACCTTGCCGCGCGACAGCGCGGTCTGTCCGTCCGGCGAGGGTTGGCCCGTGGCCGGTGCTGGCGCAGCCGCGCCCTGGGTCTGCCCACCCATGGGCAACGGCTGCGACAGCGTGCCGAGATTCGGCGTTGCCATGCGTTACCGCATCGCCTTGCGCATGGCCTTGCGGCCGGAACTGCGCTTGGCGATGGCCTTCTTGATGTTCCGCTTGGCGGCGGCCTTCTGAGCCCGGGTAGCCATCTTACTTCCGGCCCTTGCGGGTGGACTTGCGCGCCTTGCGATGCGACTTGCGAGCCATGGTGCTTCTCCTGGTGTCGAGTGGGTGAACGGTGTCCACAACCCTTGCGGGTTCCCGTGCCAAGGCGGAATGCCTCGCACACTCGCTTTCTAGAACCCGTTCACGCACAAAGTCAAGCGGTCATGCAGGCAAAGTCTCCCCAGACGTGATCGATAGCCTTTCGCTGGCTGCTCGATCATCTTCACTCATTCAGTCGTTGGGAAGCGAGTGACTGAACCCGTGCCGCAGGACGCCGCCGTTCGTTTCACCCTGACTCTGGCCGGGTCTGAGCCGGTATCACTTGCCAGGGGTATACCCGGTCGCCGGTGGAACGCCGGGACGGAGGCTTATCTACGGTCAGTGGGGACCGCCTTCCGGTGTTTTCTGACGGGCAGCCCATGCAGGCCCACAACTCTCGCGCGTCTTGGCGACGACGACGAAACACCAGAAAGCTGGAAACTATTGCAATATCGGAAGAAACAGGTATTCTGTTTCCAGCCTTCTGGTGATCGTCGTGGTGAACCTAGGCTACCCTGTCAAGGGTTGAGGCGCAAGCCTCCTGGGCTCCAGCATTCGCCCCTGCGTGCTGGAGCCCTTTTTATGCCTGCTTTCCGCAGAAAGAGTGAAAGGGCGATCAGGCCCGTTTCTTCTTGCCCAGCAGGCTGGCGAAGAGCTGCCAGCGATCGTTCTGCGGGGTCTGGTCGATGGCCTGTTTGACCATCTTCTGCTCGGCCCTGTCGCGGGCCTTGAGGCGCTGCTTGAGCGCTTCGGCCATCGGCGGGTCGGCCAGGTCGAAAAAGTCCTGCTTGTCGATCAGGCCCAGCTCCATCATCTGCACCGCTTCCTGCTGCGCCTGGCTGGCGAACAGCGGCGAGGACGAATGCGCCGCCACTTCCACCACCGCCTCGTCGGGCACCTGGGCGAGCAGGTACGTGCCGTCATTGTCGTCGATCAGCACCGTGTCGTCGTAGCGCTTGGCGAGCGACAGCAGCAGCGCCGCGCCTTCCGCCACCGCCCGCTCCACGCACTGCATGCGCCGCGTGAGCCGGCTGGCGCCGGCCTGCATCAGCGCCCGTGCATGCGCGCCACCGCGCTCGCCGCCGGCATTGCCCTGCAGCATGTCGGTGAGGCCCAGCGTGTTCTGGAACATGGCGTCGATGTCGTTGATCAGCGCGAAGCTCACCTCCGACACCTGCGGCGTCAGGAGATCCACCTTGCCGCCCGGCACCTGCGAGGACGCCAGCAGGCCACCGCGGCGCATCACCGCCGCCGCCTTCTCGTCGTTCACGCCGTTGAAGCCCGTCATGACCATCGGCGGGTTGGCCTGGCGCGCGCACAGGCGGTCGAGCTGGTTCATGCGCTTCTCGCGCAGCGCCTGCAGCGGGATCAGCTGCTCCACCGTCGAGCGACCCCAGAACCAGTCGTCGATGGGATCGGGCGTCAGCTTGACGAAGGGATGGTGGCCAGGCAGGTAGTCGTTCGCCCGGTCGGAAAGGATCAGATCCTTCTCGATGATCTGGAAGATGCGCCAGTCGCCCGTGGCATCGTCCTTCGCCCAGACTTCCTCCACTTCCAGGGTGGGCGTGTCGGCGCCGCCGTAGTCGGCGCTGGTGCTTCCCCAGTCCGTCACCGCGCCGGCCACACCCTGCGTCACGCCGCCGGCCCAGCCGATCGGGTTCATCTGGCCCACCGCGATGGCGCCCTTGCTCGGACCGTCGCCGGTGGTTCCTTCGCCCAGGCGCTTCAGCCACGCCTCGGCCGTGGTTTCGGGCATGCCGGCGGAGCGCAGCCACTCGCGCAGCGTATCCACGTCAAGCCGGTAGACGTGCAGCAGCGCCTGCTGGCCGTCCAGGCCCGGAAGGTCGTCGCGCCACACGCCGAAGTCGAACGCCGGCACCGGCACGCACTTCGGGCGCCCCTTCACCCACAGGAACTTGCCCAGCATGGCACCGTAGACGAGGCTCCAGAGCGTGTTGTTGCTGTACACCTCGTCCGCCTCGCTCTCGCTCCAGAGCGTGCGCAGCCGCACCGCCGCGGTCTCGAACAGGGCGATGCGCTGTTTCTGGGCCACCGGCCCCGCGTTCAGGCTGAAACGCACGCTGCGCGGCGCGTACAGGTAGCCCGCGAGCGTGCCCACCTGCGGGCAGATCATGTTGTAGCGAGCGCCCCACTCCGGCGCCCCGTGCAGGTACCACGAACGCCACGTGCGCGCCTTGGCGCGACGGTCGTCCATCGACATGCGCAGCCGCGCCAGCGTTGTATAGAGCCAGTCCATCCGTTCCAGCGAGCCGCGGGGAATGCGCATGGCCTGTCCTCAGTCCGTCTTGTCGTAGCTGCCGGCGATGATGGTCGTCGGGCGGGGCATCGCGCCCAGCGGGTTGGCCTGTGATCCCGGCATGGCGCGGCCCATGACCTGCGAGGGCGATACCCAGCCACCGGCGAGCCCCGGATTGGCCGCGACCTGCTCGCGTGCCGCCAGCACCTCGCGGGAGGGCGTCGGCGTCTCGCGCCGGAGCGACGTGCTGGACACGCGCTGGGCCGCCAGCTCGCGCTCCAGCATCTGGTCCGCCGCCTTGTAGTCGGCGCGCTTGTCGGGCGTCGAGACGTAGGGCGCGTGGACGATGCGGTAGGACGGGCTGTTGCAGTCTGGGCAGGGATGGCTCGGCGCGTCGTCGCCCCAGAACATCACGCCCTGGTCGTCGCAGGCGAAGCAGCCGAACTCGTAGATGCGGGTTCCGGCGCCGCCGCACATGCGGCAGAACGACTGCGTGAGATGGTCCTCCCACTCCGCATCCGGCACGTCCGGCGCCCAGCAATGGGAGCAGCGCCAGCGCTTCATCATGGCAGCTTCCCGCCGTCGATCTTGTTGCGCACGATGGCGATGTCGTTTTTGAGCTCCGACAGCAGCGTGATGTGCTGGAAGTGGGCGATGACGTCGAGCACGATCAGGCCGATGAGAATCCAGAACAGGGCAGTGATCATTTACGGGTTCCTTTGCGGTAGGAGCGGGAATGCAGTTTCGCGCGGGCGCGTTTCTGGATGCGCTTCTCGGTCGCCTTGGAGATGTTGCCGGCGCGGAAACTGCGGCTGGCGCCGGAGATGGCGGCGCGGGCGTGGCTGCGGTCGTTGATCGGGAACGAGCGGCCGGGGCCGGCGAAGGCCCGTTTCGGCAGGTTGTTGCGCTTGCGGGTGCTCATGCGGGCCATGACAAGCCCTCCAGCGGTGCGTTGTCGGGATGCTACTCCAACCCGTGTTCCACGTGAAACATCCTGCTAGTTACGATGATCCGTCATCCTGCCAATTACGATGATTCAGTCACCGCCCCAACCGTAGGATGGAGTATCGGCCCAGAGGGCGTCGGCAGCCCCGGCGCGTACGCCGTCCAGCCAGTTGTGCACTGCACGATCCAGCGGCGTGCCGGGGCCGCGTCCGTAGCCGGCATCGGCATGGGCGGCCAGGAGATCCGGCAGCACCTGCTGCTGCCACGCCACCACGCCCAACGCCATCGCCACCACGCGGTCATCCTTGTGCTGGCCTTCGGCCTGGATGCGGCTGCCGTTCTTGGTCACGAAGCGCGCCTCCTCGGGCCATTCCGGGCTGTTGATCTCCACCATGCTCCGCTCCACGCAGTCGCGCAGCAGGTTCATCATGATCTGCTTGGTCTTCCAGGTCGTCTCCCACTGCAACAGCCGGCCGCCGGACAGGCTGTCGGGACGGCGGTAGAGATAGTGGCGGATGGAGCCGAACAGGTTCTGCAGCGCACGCTGGGCGCTCGGCGAGAGCGTGTCGATGCGGTCGGCATACTGCTCGGGCATGCGCTGCAGCTCCTGCAGCACGCCACGCCCCGGGCCACCCAGCTCGATGATGAGCGTGGCGGGCCTGGCGAGCGACGAGTAGGCGCCGGCCAGGTGGGCGAGAATCCAGGCGAAGCCGTACATGGTGCAGTCGGGCGTGTTGAACTCCGCCACCTGCACTACCCGGT